>ONLC01000029.1 GCA_900318545.1 uncultured Eubacteriales bacterium | reverse complement strand
TAGGACTGCAAAACTCAGGTCTTGCAGTCGGAGGAGCTACACTTGTGCAGCTCGTTGATTTCAGGGAGAACTTCAGGACCTCGGGTATATGTGCCCTGCTTACTGTAATCGGAACTGTAATTATTGCAGCTCTCTACATAAAGAACGTTAAGGGCTCGATTCTTATTGGTATAGTTGCAACGTGGGTGCTCGGAATGATCTGTCAGGCGTTCGGTATCTACAAGCCTGACGGTGCTGAGTATTTCTCGGTGTTCCCTCACTTCTCGATGACGGACTTCTCGGCTCTTGGCAAAACGGCAGGAAAATGCTTCTCGGTAAGCCTCAAAGAGGTCGGAATAATGAACTTCATCATTGTTGTGTTCTCGTTTCTATTTGTTGACCTGTTCGACACTATAGGAACGCTCATCGGTGTAAGTACAAAGGCTGATATGCTCGATGAGGACGGCAAGCTCCCGGGGATAAGGCCTGCTCTGATGGCTGATGCGATCGCTACTACGGCAGGTGCTGTGCTTGGAACCTCGACAGTTACTACTACTGTGGAATCCGCATCGGGTGTGGGCTCGGGCGGAAGAACGGGGCTTACCTCGATAACTGCGGCTGTGCTGTTTCTGATATCTATGTTTCTGGCACCTATATTTATTGCGATACCCTCATTTGCAACGGCACCTGCTCTTATAATTGTGGGCTTTCTTATGTTCTCAACCGTTACCGAGATCGGATTCAATGACAATTATGCCGATGCTATCCCCGCATACCTGTGTATTCTCGCTATGCCGATGTTCTACAGCATTTCTGAGGGAATTGCTCTCGGTATCATCTCTTATGTAGTTATAAATATTCTTTGCGGAAACCATAAAAAAGTACACCCTCTGATGTATGTTCTTGCTGTGCTTTTCGTGATGAAATATATTTTCTTATAATTTAAGGAGTGTTTTTGATGACCTATACTTTAAATGTTGCAGGGCTTACAAGAGAGCTTACCCTCTGCCCTGTTGATGAAACGCTTGATATCGCTGCTTTTATTATGTTCTCCGATGTTGAGCTGACTGTAGCCTGCACGGCTGAGCTTTTGAAAAAGTGCGGCGAGTTTGATGTTATCCTTACAGCCGAAACAAAGGGCATACCGCTTGCTTATGAGGCTGCAAGGCAGTCGGGAAAGAACTATGTTGTGGCAAGAAAGTCAGTAAAGGTGTATATGACAGACCCTATCTCGGTAAAGGTGAACTCGATCACCACAGCTCATGAGCAGACGCTTTACCTTTCGCAGGAGGATATTGCTCTGCTTAAAGGAAAGAGAGTACTTATCCTTGATGATGTTATCAGTACGGGAGAGTCGCTGACAGCTATCGAAAAGCTTGCCGAGACAGCAGGTGCGAAAGTAGCTGCAAAGGCAGCCGTCCTTGCCGAGGGCGATGCAGCTGACAGAGATGATATAATCTTCCTTGAAAAGCTGCCTGTGTTCCCTAAATAAGAAGGAAAAGCAGAAAGCCTATGTGTACTAAATTTTGTACACATAGGCTTTTTTTATGTATTACGTTCAAGGGCATCTACCCGTGAAAGGTTTTCCCAGTCGGGCAAAGCATCAACACAACGCTGATACCAGCCGCCATAGTAGAACAGGCATTTCGTTTTGTCCTCTCCGAAATAGTTTACCTGCCTGCCTGCCTCGACCGCATCTACAGAGCTCACCATGCCAAGTGCCCTGCAGCCTCCGCAGCAGTACCTGAAATACGGACACTCTCTGCATTTTGAATTGTTCTGCGAAAGCTTATAAAGGTTTGTGCAGACCGATCTCAGATAGGCACTGTCACAAAGGAGCTCCTTTAAGCTGTGTTCATGCAGGCTTTCAAGCTCGATGCCCAAAAGCTCATAGCTGCCCGACATTTGCAGGCAGGGTATAACATTTCCCGACGATGTAACGCCTATCATGCCCCTGTTGCCCTTACAGACAGGTGCTGTAGACCTGTACTCGCCCTCACGGCACAGAACAGCTTCAAGCAGATACGCCTTCGACTGAGGAAACAGCTTCATCAGCTGCCACACGTCTATGTTCATAGTCATTCCCGACTCTGCATACCACGAGCAGAAGTCGAGCATAAGGCTCAGGTACTCCTCAAAGGAGAGCTGAGCCTCGGGGGCGTTTCTGAGCCAGCGGCTGACCTCAGTGGTCTTTATAAAGCGTGTGTTCACAGCTCCGAGATCGTTCATAAGCCTTGCGGTCTCCTTCAGAGTGCCCTGAGTTTTTTTGTTTACCTGAGTCTGTACCATGACCTTAAAGCCGTTTTCAATACAGAGCCTTATCGCTGCAAGCGTTTTCTCCTCAGCACCCTTATGGGCTCTCATCCAGTCGTGAGTGCCGATGCCGTCAAAGGATATCTTGATAAGCGGCTCGCAGCCTGTCTCCCTCAGCAGATCAAGCTTCTCCTGCGTAATGAAATACCCGTTTGTATTCAGCTCAAACACCATCATATTACGCTTGTAGATCTCACGGATAATTTCCATAAAGTGCGGGTGGAGCATAGGCTCTCCGCCTGTTATAGTGAAGGCGTTTACTCCGCATTCTGCAGCCTCATCGAGCAGTGTACAGATATCCTCAAAGCTCCACTCGCTCATCAGCGGAGCATTGTCCGCAGCATTGAAGCAGTGCAGGCAGTTATAGTTGCATCTGCCCGTTATCATAAGGTTCATTTTCGGGAAATACCTGTGCTCATACTTTCGGTAAACTGACCACTCAGAGGGCCTCTCACCCTTTATGCAGGGCTCTATAAGTCCCTTTTCCAGAAGTTCTGACAGCAGCTCGCCATCGGGCAGATCGTGCTCCGAGTCACAGCAAAGCAGCAGCTCCAGCTCCTCTGAGCTGAGACCCTCTGCATAAACCTCGCCCCTGCGGTAGTACGCTGCATTTATAAATCTCCAGCCTCGGAGGGCTATATCATCAGCAATCCTGTAATACAAGGTATCACTCCCCGGACTTCTGTTTCTCGTCAATTCTGCCCGTATAGTTTATGCACATCATAGTCAGATCGTCAAACTGCGGTGCCTCTCCAACGAACTGGTCTATCCTCTCCTTAACGGAGCCTATCAGCTCGTTTGGCTCAGAGGACTGCACTATATTGAGTGCAGCCAGCATTCTGTCAGTTCCGAAAAGCTCCTCATCAGCACTGGTAGCCTCGGGAGCACCATCGGTGTAAACAAAGAGCGAACCGCCCTTTTCTATATCAAATTCGTACTGCTTATATTTCTTTTTCTTCATTACTCCGAGGACAAAGTCGTGCTTATCCTTAAAGAGCTCAAACTCTCCGTTTGCCTTCTTTATCATCGGATACTCATGGCCTGCGTTGCCTGCAACGATATGGCCTGTGGATATCTCCAGTATACCGAACCACACAGTTACAAACATATTTGCCTTGTTATTCTCGCAGATGCTCTTATTGGAGTTATTAAGCACCTCAGCAGGCGACAGACCCGACATAGCATAGTTTCTTATAAGCAATTTCGACATCATCATAAACAGTGCCGCAGGAACACCCTTGCCCGAAACATCGGCAATGGTAAGGCCAAGGTGGTCATTATCTATATAGAAGAAGTCATAGAAGTCTCCGCCGACCTCCTTGGCAGGGTCCATTGTGGCATAGAGACTGAATGCCTCGTGGTCGGGGAAATTCTTCGAGAGCATATCGTCCTGTATTTTTGCAGCAAGGTTGAGCTCTGCTGTTGCCTTTTCCTGCACTCCGATAAGGTCTCTGATCTCGTTTGTGTACTTGCTTATATCGCTGGTAAGCTCTGTAATATCATCAGCCAGAGCTCCGAACTCGTTTCTGGTTCGTATTTTCGACAGGTTCTCAGCTACTGCCTCGCTGTCCTTATTCTCCATGTATCTTCTTACATTCAGGCTTACCAGTCTGAGAGGCTTTATCGCCTTGAAATAGATATACAGGAGCAATATTGCACCCGAAATACCTATACCTGTTATACCGACAATGAACATAAGCTTCAGGTTTGTTTCGAGGTCGCTTGAGAAATTCTCGTAGTCATAAGCAATACAGATGATAGCACTGTTCTTTCCGTCATCAACAATAGGAGTACAGCCTACATAATAATCCTTATCCTCAGACCTATCCTCAGTAAGCTCGAACTCATAGTCCTCATTCTTTCCCGATCTGAACTTTCTTACCGCCTCATGATCATCGGGAGAATAATTCCAACGCTGACCGAGCTCTCTGCCTGCGATACCCTCTTCGCGCCGGGTACCGGATTCATCTCCTTCAAAATATACAAAGCCGCAATCCTTCTCTGTTATATCGATTATATAGATGCTATCATACTTATATGTTAATTTTTCATCGTCTATTCTGTATAGTATCCAGGGGTATAGCTCCTTTGCAAGAGCCAGCTGCTCAAGCTCCGAAAGGTTCTCTGCCTTTTCATTTGTTATTCCTCCGAGACCGGTCTCAGGCATATTAGCGTAGAGCCCGTCAAGAGCCTTCAGCTCCTCCGCAGTGCTCTTTTGCTTGATCTCATCGGTGTGCTCCTTCAGATAATCCAGCAGAAAGTCCATGCACTTTATATCGCTCAGCCTGTCTTTAACACGCTTGAGGTCACGCTGTATCATATCCGATTTTCCTTCAAGAAACAGATCGGTGCTTCCTCCGTAGATAACTACAGCGATAGAAAACAACGACAGCATAAACACAACAACAGCAATAGAAGCTACCTGCAGAATGAGCTTTCTGTTCTTGTGCTTTTTCTTTGTATTTTTCTCAGTTTTTTTATCCTCATATTTCGGGATATCCTGCAAAGATGTATTATCCATGATTCTTTCCTTTACGCCAACAATGTGTACACATACATATTTTATTATAGCACTAAAGCAGAATTAAGTCAAGAAACAAAACACAGCAAAAAGGCCCGAAGGTGCAAAGCCTTCGGGTCTTATCAGCATGAGCTATCAGCTGTCAAGCTTAGCGTTCAGGTCAAAATGGAAGTGTGCTTCAAATTTGCCTGTCGCTACCTCATTTCCCTCTTCATCGGTTATCGCATTTATACCGAGGAATATCTCGGTATTTTCATCAACGCCGTCAGCATCTGCCTTTGGCTCTGTTGAAATCAGGAACCTCATTGTGTTCGGCTCGCCCTCTTTTGCCCAGCCGCCGAGCATGGTAACGCTGTCTGCATCTGTTGCTTCCATGAACGGAGTCAGGTCATCATAAACCATTGTCATGGCACTGCCGTCATAGCCCCATGAAAGCGGTGTGCCATCGGTATTCTTAACATCTATCGCTGCTCCGTAGATGTTTTGCTCGGGTACATACCACAGCTCTGATATCTTAATATCCAGCCCCTCAAAGCCCTCGATAATGCTTCCCTGATCGTCTGTCTTCAGCCCCTGTCCGAGAGGTGCTTCATTCTCGGAGCCTTCGGTTTCAGCAGGCTCTTCTTCAAGCTCCTGACCGGGCTCTTCCTGCTGCACGATGATATCATAGTGGTCATCGGCATACTCTACAGAGATAACACAGCCGGGTGCCACATTACCAAAGCCGAATCTGGTGGTATAGGGCTCCTCGTGATAATCAGCCCAGCTTGTTACGAATTCCTTCTCCTCATAGCTGAAATATTTCAGCATATAGTCGGTGATTTCGTCCTCATAGACGCCCTCTTCGATATCGTTTTTGTAGGAATGCGTGCTGTTATCATACTCAAATACAGAATTTACCGTAGTGGGCTCCCATTCAACAGACGAAAGCTCGGAATGTCTGAGGAAGAAAAGATCTTTGTCGCCGACATTTATTCCGACACCTGTGCCTGCATCTGCCTTGTCCTCATCTAAGGGCTTGATAAAGGTGACTTCATCGGGAATGTCCACTTCCTCATCGCTGTATACGAAAGCTATGCCGTTTGTCTTAACCGTGTACTGATAATAAGCTCCCAAGCTGTCGGTCTTGGTAATGCTGTCGGCATTTTTGACCTCTTCCTCTGATGCATCGAAAACCATTCCGTCCGCTGTCAGCTCACCTATTCTGATATCGGTGATCTCGCCCTCAAAGATAGCGTCGGTGTTCTCGACCATATCCATAAATGCCATTGGCTGACTGCTCTGCTTGTCTTCTGAGAGCTTCTCCTGCGGTGCACTTGCTGCAGGTGTAGTTCTGACCTCCTTTTCGGGGATCTTCATAGAAAGGTATGCTGCCGAGCCCCCTCCGATAATAAGTGCTGCGCAGGCTGCTGCGATAAGCCCGCTCTTTTTGCCTTTGATTCTTGCCTGTCCGTTTGTTGTCATAGTGATCTCCTCCCTGTTCTCTGCGGAAGAAACAGCGTTATCACTGCCTATGACAGCGTTAAGGATATTCTTTTTCTTTTCTTCGCTGTACTTAGCGACTCCGTCTGAATAACGCATAGTTGTCCTCCTCTGTTAGTTGTTTTTTGAGCTTCGAGAGTGTACGGTACATTTTCGACTTTACTGTCGATTCCGTCATTCCCAGAAGCTTCGCAGTTTTTTGAAGGGTGTGACCGCAGGCATAGTGAAGATAAAAGATCCTGTAGGCGGTCGTGTCCGATTGTTCTAAACTCCGCATGATGTCCTCATACAGAAAGCTGTCATCGTTTTCGAGGTCCTCCAGCGCACGTTCATCGACTATTGCTATGTTATCGTCGAAGCTCTCTTCGTCGGGAGCGCTCCTGTAATGGTCAGCAACGCGCCTTTTGGCAACTGTCAGGAGAAAATGCTTTGGGCGCAGTATAGTTTCGCCCGAGAGCATCTTCCTGTACAGCTCAAAATAAGTATTCTGGAGTATGTCCTCGGCTGTCTCCTTCGGACTGACCTTCAGCAGGATATACTTATATATGTCTGTGTATGTCCTGTCATAGATCTGTTCAAATTTCTGATCGAGCTTCACTTTGTCCACGTTTTCACCCCCTTCACTTATATAGTCGCAGCAGAAAGGAAAATAGTTTCAGCTTTTTGAAAAAAGTTTTTTTTATTATAGCACATATTATAATAGGAATCAACAGGCTGATTTCGGAAGAGATTTTTACATTTCGCCGATTAACAATCTGTTAAATTGTACAGCTTACACAGATTTTTTATATAAATTAAAGATTTCGTTGACAAATACACAAAAATATGCTAAAATATCAACATATTAAATTAGGAGGTCTTCTAATGAAAATATTACGCAGAACTACAGCATTGATGACTGCTCTGTCACTTGCAGCAGGCTATGCAGGCTCGCTGCCCTACGCTGTACTGAGTGCTGAGGCTTACTCGAAATCTGATATAGTTTCGGCTGTTCATGAAAACGACCTGAGAAGGCATGGGATCGAAACGAACACCTCTTTCCGTGAATCTTCGACGATGGACATACTTGAATACTCCAATACCAATGCTGTTGAACTGACTGGTGTTGAGCTGCCCGAGAAGTACGATCTGCGCAATGTCAACGGAAAGAACTATGTTTCTCCTGTTAAGCTGCAGAACCCATGGGGCACCTGCTGGAGCTTCGGCGGTACTGCTGCGGCTGAGACGAGCCTTGCATCTTCAAAAGACTTTGACTATAATAACCCCGAGAATGAGTGGCTCCTGCCGCTGTATGACCTTTCGGAAAAGCACCTTGCATGGTTTGCCTTTAATCCGATCACCGAAAAGAGCGGCAGGTATCTTGAACAGGTCGGAGAGGGTTACTATTCCGGCATTGCTGAGGGCGATTCGGCTGAGGACATCTGCAATAAAGTCTATAATCACGGCGGTTTTTATTCCTCTGTCAATACACTGTATTCGGCAGGTATAGGTCCTGCATTTGAGACGAGTTTCCCTTACCAGACAAGTGAGGAAACAGCCAACCTTGTGGATATTATTATTGCCTGCAAGGAGATCACCGGCGATTACAGTAAGGATAGTACTTCGGCAGATCTGCTTTTCAGGAAAATCGTCAGCCAAGATGATGCAGATGCGATCATTGAAGAACAGCTCGCAAAATTCCCTGACTATGAGTTCACAACGATTACTGATATTCAGGCCATAATCGAGAACCCCTCGGAGGATAATATCGGCAAAAAATACATATTTGTATATCCCAAGGAAGTAAATGACTGGACTCTTGATGACTCTGATCGTTTTACAAGTGAATATTATCTCAAGGACGGCAACGCACTTCCTGCACCGTATTCTGTCGGAGAGAATATGGAATATATTTATAATCCCAATGCCACAGCTGCGATAAAGAATGAGATCGTACAGGGCAGAGGTGTGGCTATAGCTTTCCAAGCTGACCAGTCGATGCCCGGTGAAACCATCGGTGACGAAGGATTTATGAACTTTCTTGACGAAGACGGCAATGTTACCGACTCGAAGGATGATGCAGCTATATGGGCACAGTATACCTATGATCCTGAATATGACCCGAATGATCCGGCTTCTGTAAATATGCCGTTTCCTGCTAACCACGCTGTCTGCATAATAGGTTATGACGATACCTTCCCGAAGGAGTATTTCAAGGATCCTAATGGAACTATCGGCGGCGACGGCGCATGGATAATCAAGAACAGCTGGGGCACAGGCTGGGGCTCGGGCGGAACAGGATACTTCTATCTTTCATACTATGACCAGAGCCTTTGTATGCCTGAGAGCATCGTGCTTGATACCAACAAAGATACCGGCTTCCTTCTGAAGAACATTGATATGTATGACTTCCTGCCTACTCAGGGAAGAAACAGAGTAACAATGGAAGATGAAATAAACATGGCAAGCGTGTTTACTGCTGATAATAACTGTGCAGTAAGATTTATCGGTGTTGAGACTACATCTGCTGAAAGTGATGTTGAGTACAAGGTCTACAAGCTGAACGATGGTGCGTCCTCCCCTGTTGACGGTGAACTCTTTGCACAGCAAACTGAGCACTTTGCAACTGCAGGCTATCACATGGTAGATATCGGAAGAGCACTGTCACTCAGAGCAGGAGATAAGTATTCCGTAGTCGTTAACATCAAGGATCAGGACGGATATGAGCTGAATTTCAGCAGAGATGTCAACGAGCGCGGTATAGAATACTATGAGCCTTATGCTCACGAGCGTTTTATTGACTCCGGAAAGGATCCCGACGAGTATAATCCTGCTATTGCCTATAGCCATGCAGTTGTAAACAAGGGCGAAAGCTTTGTCGGCAGCGGCAGCGAGTGGACTGACTGGGCAGACGTTGTAACTGAGCTCAAAGCACTGAACAAGGATCTGAACAATGACGGTTTTGAGTATGATAACTTCGCAGTAAGAAGCTATCCCGAGACAGAGTACCTTTCAGTTTCAAATAAGCCTGTCGATGAGCAGGAAAGCTACAAGGCAGGAGATGTGCTCAAGGGTGTTATCAAGGTAAAATACAACCTCGACACAGTTAAAACCCTTGAAGAAATGGACGCTGAGTGTGAGATCGAGCTGACTATCAACGGTAAGCAGTTTATGATCGGTGAGGATAATAAGGATGCTGTTATCACTAAGCTGGCTCTTGGCGAGACCTTAGAGATACCCTATGAGTATACAGTTACCGAAGAAGACGCAGCAAAGGGCAGCATTGAAAGCACTGCACGTCTGATGTTCATGGGAGTTTACATTGATGAGGAGCGTCCTCCTATCTTCCCCGAGGATCTGACCTTTACCGTATTGACAGGTGCAGACAAGCAGCCTGAAAGCTCGGCAGCAGACAAGCAGTCCGAGAGCTCGGCGGCTGATTCAAAGGCAGCATCAACAGCTACTACTACAAACCCGGGCACAGGTGCAGCCGCAGGTATGGCAGCACTGACACTGGCAGCAGCAGCAGCAGTAACTGTAAAGAAGAAAAAGAACTGAGCTTTTTATTCTCCATAACACAAAGGGCTGATCGCAATTGCGGTCGGCCCTTTTGCATTGGTAATCTGAAAACGCTGACTGAATGATATCCCTGAGCTTTTACAGCAGTGCTGATTCACGGTCGGCACAAAATGCACAAAATATGAGCTTTCGTTTTGTTGGAAAAGCTGATTTTATTCCCGACTGTTGAGATTCCCGCCATTTTGAGTGATTATATTACAGGGAGGTGCAAAGGCCTATGCATAATGATGATCCCAAAGTTCAAGAGCTTGAGAAAACAATGCGTGAGTATAAAAATACGGTTTACGGTATCGCACTCACTATGCTGATAAACAAAAGTGATGCTGACGATGTGTTTCAGGAGGTCTTTCTTCTGTATTTCATAAAGCAGCTGAGCTTTGACAATGAAGCCGCTAAAAAAGCGTGGCTTATCAGAACAACAATATACAAATGCAGGCAGCAGAACGCTTCCAAGTGGAATCAGCACATTGACAAAACCGAGGAGTTCAATGCGGATATCTGTCTTGAAACGCAGGAGGACAAGGACATCTATTCTGACGTTATGAATCTTCCGCAAAAGCTAAGGGAGGCTGTTTATCTGCACTGCTTCGTCGGGCTTTCGGTGAATGAAACAGCCGAAATGCTGGGTGTAAGAGCGAATACCGTGAGTATGAGACTCAAAAAAGCAAAGAAGCATCTGAAAAACAGATTGGAGGGAGACTTATGAAAAAGAATGATTTTGAGAGAATTGAAAAACGGCTTTCTCCCGATGACAAGCTGATTCAGTCGGTAATGGAAAAGGCTGAGATGTTCTCGGCTGAGCCCGAAAAAGCACAGGAATACTTAAAAGAGCACGATATCAGCGAAAAGCCTGCAATAAAGCACACAGGCAGATACGCTGTGATTGCTGCGGCTGCCGCATTGGTACTGGTGTTCGGCGTGACTGCATTTATCAAGAGCAGTGACAACAGCATAAAGACCGACCGCACAGCCATATCAAAGGCAGATAGCATGATTGAGGCGGTTTCCAAAGCAGAAAGCAAGGCAAACAGCACTCCGTCAACCGCTGAAGAATCATCTGTCTCAGATATTGACAGCCTTGCCCCTGCCGAGAACAATGCAGTGTCAGAAGCAGAGCAAAAAGAAGAAAAAAACGAGGAGATCAGCAAGGCCGATAACAGCACGTCTGAACTAGAACCGGAGACAGTTGATGACGGAAGAGCCGAATGGTTCCCCGATGCCGGAAACGACTATCCTGTGACCGCCGAGGAGGGCGACGGCTATCAGCAGGCAGTGGTACTTGAATTGCCGATCGATGAGTATATCGATCTTGAGCTTGACGGCGTGAACTATCACTTTGCCTGTGGAGATTATGGCGAGATATGGGAATTCTATATCGGCAGCAATAATATCCCGAACAGCTCATATATCGGTGAGTATATAACAACAGTTGATGCTTCTTCACTCTACGGTGATATCCGCCCGAATACTCAGGCTGAGATCTACAGTCTGAAATATGCGGACAGCGGCTTTATGGTTGCAGCTAAATTCCCGAACTTCAATAACGATCAGCGGTACTATCTTTTTGCAAACACTGAAAAATACTATGGTTCATTCTCGGAGCTTATATATGCTCTGAATATGGATAAGTACACCTTTAACGGTCAGGCGATAAACGTGTATGACGGTATGACCAAGTATGTCGATGATGACAGCGAACTTACCCAGCTTTTCCTTTCTGCTGACGGTGAGCTTACAGACACAGCCTATGGCGAAGTCCAATGGACGACATACCTTGATGCACCTATGTATGGGGCAAGTGTAAACTTCACTTGTTACAGCGAAGGATATATTGCTGTGAACGTGTTCGGAAATACAGCAGTCTATAACGTGGGAACAGCTGTGACCGACAGCATAACGAGCTATATAAACAATAACAGCCATGAGTAGAACAAAGCACTTAAATATATCGCATAAACCGCAAAGCACCGCCGCCCAGTTTATCCGCTATGTATTCGTGGGCGGCGGTGCTGCTTTTGTTCAGTGGGGTCTGCTGGTGCTGCTTAAAGAAGCGGTCGGGCTTGATGCAAATATCGCAAATGCGGTCGGCTTTATCGGAGGGCTGGTGTTTAATTATATTATCTCTGCTCTGTGGGTGTTTGATAATTCTTCTGCCCGAAACAGAGCAGAGGATTTTATTGCCTTTTCTCTTATCGGTGTGGTCGGGCTTGGGATAAATCAGGGAATGATATGGCTGTTTGATAAGGCATTAGCCGACAGCAAGCTCTTTGGCGGACTCATACCTGCGGATAAATATTATCTTGTCGGGCAGGTGCTTGCAACGGGGATAGCATTTTTCTGGAACTTCTTTGCAAGAAAATATCTGCTGTATAACAAAACGGAGGAATGATAATGAAAAAAATTGTTATAATCGGGGCGGGACCCGCAGGTCTTACAGCTGCCTATGAGCTATTGAAAACAGGAGACTGTCAGGTCACGGTGCTTGAAGCAAGCAGCACGCTTGGCGGCATCTCACGGACGGTACGTCATAACGGCAATCGCATGGATATCGGAGGCCACCGCTTTTTCTCAAAGGACGAGCGTATCATGAAATGGTGGAGTGATCTTATGCCTGTGCAGGGAAAGCCGTCATTTGATGATAAGGTGCTGGGGCATGAAAAGGCATTTGAAAAGAATGGCGGAGACCCTGAGCGTGAGGATAATGTAATGCTGCTGCGTGACAGAGTTTCACGCATTTATTATAAAAAAGCATTCTTTGATTATCCTGTGACAATGAATATGAACACTGTCAGGAACATGGGCTTGCTGACAACTGCAAGGGCAGGTCTCAGCTATCTGTATTCCTGTGTTCACAAGCTGCATGAGGATAACTTAGAGAGCTTCTACATAAACCGCTTCGGGAGAGTTTTGTATTCTATGTTCTTTGAGGGCTACACCGAAAAGCTCTGGGGCAGACACCCGAGAGATATCTCTGCCGAGTGGGGAGCGCAAAGGGTTAAGGGGCTCTCGATAACAGCGATAGTCAAGGATATGCTGACAAAGCTTAAAGGCAAAA
>ONLC01000093.1 GCA_900318545.1 uncultured Eubacteriales bacterium | reverse complement strand
CTCAGGTATCTTCACCAGAGGTCAGACTCAGGTGCTGACTGTTTGTACTCTCGGTCCTGTTTCCGATGCTCAGAAGCTTGACGGAATTGATGAAGAGACTTCAAAGAGATATATGCACCAGTATAATTTCCCGTCCTACTCTGTAGGTGAGACAAGACCCTCCAGAGGACCCGGAAGAAGAGAGATCGGTCACGGTGCTCTTGCTGAAAGAGCTATCGTTCCTGTGCTTCCTTCAGTTGAGGAGTTCCCTTATGCGATCAGATGTGTATCTGAGGTGCTTTCCTCGAACGGTTCTACTTCACAGGGTTCTATCTGCGGCTCTACGCTTGCACTCATGGCAGCAGGTGTTCCGATCAAGGCTCCTGTAGCAGGTATCTCCTGCGGCCTTATCACTAAGGAGGACGGAAGCTGGATGACTATGGTAGATATTCAGGGCCTCGAGGACTTCTACGGTGATATGGACTTTAAGGTAGGCGGTACAAAGAACGGTATCACAGCTATTCAGGTTGATATTAAGGTAGACGGCCTTACCTATGACATCATCGAGAGTGCATTTGCCAAGACTCATAAGGCAAGAGACTATATCCTTGATGAGATCATGCTCAAGGCTATCCCTGAGGTAAGACCTGAGGTAAGCAAGTGGGCTCCTAAAATGCTCAGCACTAAGGTACCTGTTGACAAGATCCGTGAGGTCATTGGCTCAGGCGGAAAGGTTATCCAGAAGATCTCCGCTGAGTGCGATGTAAAGATCGACATCAACGAGGACGGAAGCGTATTTGTATCGGGTATTGATAAGGATAAGTGCCAGATGGCAATTGATATTATCAATACTATAGCTAATGACCCTGAGATCGGTGCTATCTACAGAGGTAAGGTTGTAAAGATCATGAATTTCGGTGCTTTTGTTGAGATCGCTCCCGGAAAGGACGGACTTGTACACATCTCTAAGCTTGATAAGAGCAGAGTTGAGAAGGTCGAGGATATCGTTTCTGTAGGTGATGAGATCGTAGTAAAGGTTATGGAGATCGACGATCAGGGTAGAATAAACCTTTCAAGAAAGGACGCTCTTGCTGATATCGAAGCTAAGAAAAACGCTAAGGCTTAACAGATATCACATATAATTTATATGTATTTAAGGCAGATTGAAAAAAATCTGCCTTTTTTATTGACAAACTGTAAAATATGTGTTAGAATTGTGATGGATAATTTTTTATCTTTTTGAGTAAAATGAATTGAAAGGCGGCTGTTATATGAATTGTTCTATTTGTGGTGCTCAGATGGAGCGAGGAAAGGATTTTTGTCCTAACTGCGGCACTAAGATTGCTGAGATGCCGGGCGGTGGAAAACGAAGCGGCAGTACATTTGGAATTCATAATGAAAAAATGCAGGCAAGTCAGTATCAGAATGAGCTGAATTTTACCAAAGATTATAATAACCTTGGTATAAACCGGAAGTCAGACAGCGGTTCGGGCTCTAAGGTTGGGGCTGTCATTTTTATCATCATTCTTTTGATCGGAGCAGGTGTCTTTGCTTTCTACTGGTTCATGATCAGACCCTACCAGACAAAGGTGTTTGAACTTGACGGCTTTTCTATTGAGATGCCAAAAACTATGGAAACCGCATCAGCTGCCGATGAAGTATTCGGAAGTGTAAACTCGTTCTCACAGGACGGTTTGAAGATCATAGCTGACGGCTATGAGAATAGTGATGTTGTATTCGCATACATAATTATTGATTATACCGATTATCAGGAGATTGCAACAGGCGGCCTTACACTTGATTCTACATCTGCAGAGACATATCTTTCAGCATGTGAAACTATGATGAAGTCAAGATCTGATTATAAGTTTATCTCCAGTGGAAGTGACAATCTCAAGTGCCAATACAGAACTGCTGATGATGATCTTATGTATATGAACCTTACTGTTAAAAAGAAAGATAAGGCTTTCTATCTTTTGGCAATGGGCTGCAGGGAAGATGATATGAGCAAATATCAGTCTAAGATCGATAAGTGGATGAAAACGGTTTCGATCAGTTAATATTTTTTAGAACGACTGAATTCAGGTCGGCGGCTACTTACTGCCGACCTTTTTTGAAAGGAGTATATTATGAGGTGTCCTATTTGTTCGGGTGAGAATAATGCAAATGCTGCTTTCTGCACCTTCTGCGGAACTGCACTGCAGGATTCCACCAGCGGTTTTATGGATGGTATAGATACATCAAATCTTGATCTTAATTCACAGCTCAACAATGGCTTTGGCAAACGCAATACCGCTGAGCAGCCGCAGCAGCCAGCGTATCAGCAGCCGCAGCAACAGCAAACTTACCAGCAGCCGACATATCAACAGCAGCAACAGCAAGTTTATCAGCAGAGACCTGCTGCCAATAACAATGATCCATATGCTACCAATAATTTTGGCGGCGCTCAGGCCAATAACGGTTATGCTCAGCAGAATTATCAGCAGAGCTACCAGCAGAATTATGCTCAGAACAATGGTTATGCACAGCAGCCATATCAGGCAACAAGCTTCCGACAGAACAATGCAGCCTTTAATGACCCTGCAAACGGCTTTGCCAATCCTGCCTATAACGGCTTTGGTATGGGTAATGCAGGTGCCGCTGTCAGAAAGAAATCAAATACAGGTGTTATTGTTGCTATAATAGTTCTGATTGCAGTTATTGCGTTTTTTGTGGCTGCTGCACTGCATTATTCAAAGAAAAATTCTTCCGATCAGCTTTTTGAGATGAAATGTATTTCCGTAAAAATGTCAGGAGGAATGGAAAAGAACGACGATTTCAATGAAGATAATTTTATCGGCAGGTATGATTCGTCTGTAATGGATGTTGTAACAGAGTTTTATGAGCAGGGCGACGATGCAGCCTTTGTTTATATGAAGATATCGTATCCTACACTTACATCAGATGAACTTTCGACTGTTGATGCAAGTACTTTCCTTAATATGTGGGTGCAGCAGATGAGAATGAAAGATTCAAGTTTTCAGGATGTTTCCTCTGATGAAGATAAGGAAAATGATAAAGCCAGTCTGATAACCTTATACGAGGCTAAGCGAGTGTATATTTATGCTGCCTGCCGTCAGGAGGGAAATGCTTTCTATTTCTCGATGTTCATGTGTAACGAGAATGACCGTTCGGATTACGAAAGCAAATTCAGAAAATGGGATAAAACGATCAAGATAACAGATTAATAAAAAAGCCGTTTGAAAAAACGGCTTTTTGCTTGCAATTTTTATTTGTATGTAGTAAAATAGTAGTGTCAGATCATTACCTTTCCGCATAGAATGTGTTAAGAGGTGAGCATTATGGCAGGTCTGGCAGCAGCGGTTATTTTTTGTTTGATAACAGTATTATTGATGGTCGGAGTAAGCAGACGCAGACAATACGGTGAATACAGAGCATTTATCGTTATCCCGTATCTGGGTGATATTAAAGCACTTGAAGGCTCTGTAAGGGCTTATAATTTCGAGGAAATGCTTGAAAGTGCCGAATACAGACGTATAATCCTGGTTGCTTGCCCCGAAGGCAGAGAATGTGAGCTTAGCATTATAGCAAGAAAATATCCGTCTGTTATAATAGTAAATGAATCACAGCTGGGAAGTACTGTTTTCAGCAGTATAAAGAATATGGAAAAGGGAAGATCAGATGTCGCAACTGCAAACGATAAATGGTGAAGTTGATACTATAATACATAAAGATGATTCCACCGGCTTTTGTGTGCTCATGCTCAATTATCAGAATGAGCTTGTTACCGTTGTGGGTGAAATGGGCGATGTTGAAGAAGGCGAGGATCTGACCTGCTCGGGTGAGTTTATCGTACATCAGCGTTTCGGAGAGCAGTTCAGGGTGTCTGTATTCGAGAGGTCTCTTCCAACCACAGCTGCATCTATTCAGAGATATTTAGCTAGCGGAGCCATTGAAGGTATCGGACCTGTGCTGGCCAAAAGGATAGTCAAGAAATTCGGTGACGAAACTCTTGATGTAATAGAAAACTATCCCGAAAAGCTTTGTGAAATAAAGGATATAACGCCAAAAAAGGCAGAGAAGTTTTCTCAGGAATTCAAAAGATCCTTTGCGGTGCGTTCGCTTATGTCCTATTTGGGCAAATTCAGTGTTACTGCATCTCAGAGCATAAAGGCTTGGCATCGCTGGGGAGAGAATGCAGAAGCCCTCATCAGGAAAAACCCTTATGTACTGTGCAGTGAGGGTATAGACCTTCCTTTTGCAAGGGCAGATATGATCGCAGCAAGGAATGATATCCCCGAGGACAGTAAATTCCGCATTAAAGCTGGTATAGTTCATGTGCTCAGGGATAACGCATCATCAGGGCATACCTGTCTGCCTGAGGAAACTCTTCTGAAGATAACCGCAGAGTATCTGGAGCTTGAAAAGGCTCTCATAAATGAGGTGATAACAGAAGAGATCGAGGAAGAGAACCTCTTTTATTATTACAAGGGTGAACGCAGATATGTAATGCTCGCATCGTATTTCAGAGCCGAGGATTATATCGCAAGGCGATTATCTATAATGAACAGTATCCTCTATGATAACAGGATAGATTATTCTGACGTTATTGATGTTGAAGAAGAGAATAACAATATCAAGTACGAATCCCTGCAGCGTCAGGCGATTAATCAGGCATTATCAAAGGGATTTCTTGTAATGACAGGAGGTCCCGGAACAGGAAAGACTACCACGCTCAATGCTATTCTGTCGCTGTTTACACAGCAGGAGCTTAATGTTATGCTCTGTGCCCCTACAGGCAGAGCTGCAAAAAGACTTACCGAGCTTACAGGCTTTGAGGCAAAAACTATCCACAGACTTCTTGAGGTAAAATACCATTCCGATGATACTACCTCATTTGTACATAATGAAAACGAACCCCTTGAATGTGATGTTCTTATAATAGACGAGATGTCTATGGTAGACAGTCTATTGTTTGAAGCCGTCCTAAGAGCGATAAGCGTAAACTGCAAGCTTATTCTTGTTGGTGATACCGACCAGCTTCCCTCTGTTGGAGCAGGTAATGTACTTGGCGATATCATAAGCAGCGGAGTTATGCCTGTTGTGACCTTAAAAGAGATATTCAGGCAGGCTCAGGAATCAGATATAATAATGAATGCTCATAAAATAATAAAAGGCGAGCATATAGACTTTACTAAACGTGATAAGGATTTCTTTTTCTTTCAGAGGCTCAGCTTTAATGAGCTTCAGGATCTTGTAGTCGATCTTTCAAAAAACAGGCTGAAAAAAGCCTATGGGTTCACAGCCTTTGAGAATATTCAGGTGATATCACCCACCAAAATGGGACCCGCAGGAACAGTCGAGCTTAATAAAAGGCTTCAGAGTGAGCTTAATCCCCATGCTAAGGGAAAATCAGAGCTTAAATTCCCATTGTATACATTCCGTAAGGGCGATAAGGTAATGCAGACCAAGAATGATTATGATATCATCTGGAAAAAGAAGGATATAGACGGAAACACAGAAAGCGGTGCGGGGATTTTCAATGGGGATATCGGCATAATTAAGGATATTAACAGTGTACTGCGAACAGCTACCATAGATTTTGATGGAAGAGAATGTGTTTATGTAGACTCAATGTTTGCAAACCTCGAGCTTGCTTATGCTATAACAGTGCATAAAAGTCAGGGATCTGAGTATGATGTAGTAATTCTTTCTGTATTCGGCGGATATGATAAGCTATATTACAGAAACCTTCTGTATACTGCGGTAACCAGAGCTAAAAAGATGCTTATAATCGTTGGTTCTAAAAATCGGGTGAATTACATGATAGATAACGAAAGACGTATACTCCGATACACTGCACTTGGAAATATGCTGCTTGAAGATATGAACAAAGGCGGTGATCTCGATGATGGACAGGAAAACAGCGATATTCCGTAGATGTGCGAATATTATCTGGAATAATGTATGTCCGATCTGTGGTGAGCTTCTTGAATATGACGGCCTGTTATGTGATAAATGTATAGAGGAGCTTCCTTACAATAATGATAAGATCTGCCCCGTGTGCGGTAAAACTATATGCTTTGACCATTCACAGATAATGTTTGATGCGGTATATACTCTCGTCAAGTATGAAGAGCCTGTAGTGAATTCTATCTATGATCTGAAAGAAGGTCGTATTCTTAATCTTGCTGAATATGCCGCCGTTGAGATAGCCAAGAAGATGAAAGAGGACGGCACCGCTGAAAAGGTAGAACTTGTAACAGCTGTGCCTATGCACTGGCTCAAAAAGGAAGATAAGAACATCAATCAGGCTGAGGCTGTTGCTAAGTTTATGGCAAGAGAACTTGAAAAGCCGCTTGATCTTACTCTTTTGAAAAAGCATCGTGGTTATCAGGTACAGCACAAAAAGAAAGCCTCTGACAGAAGGGAATACGCAAATAAGAAATTCTATATTTCTCCGAAGCACAGTGACATAAGCGGAAAGACCGTACTCTTATGTGATGATGTTTACACAACAGGAGCTACCTTTAACAGGTGTACAGAGCTGTTAAAGCAAATGGGAGCTGAAAAGGTCATTGTAATGGCCATAGCAAACACAGAGAAATAAAACAGGCTGACTTCGTAATGAGTCAGCCTGTTGCAATTATTTATCAGGATAATGCAGATCAATCTGCTGGAAAGGTATCGTAATGCCATTTACATCAAAGGCAGTCTTTACTTTTTCAAGAATATCAGAGGTTGCAAACAAGTATCTGTCAAGTGGTACCCATACCTTCACAAGTATCTCGATCGAACTGTCTCTGTGTCCTCCCATGCAGACAACGGGCTCCTTGGGCTCGTGCAGAGTGTAATCTTCGTTGAGAAGAACCCCTTTGACTATAGAGCAGGCTTTTGCGAAGTCATCAGAATAGCTTATCTGTATCCTGTGGATAAGAAGCCTTCTGCCTTCATTTGTCATGTTAATAATGCTCTTTGAGGCTACATTTCCGTTCGGAATGTGTATTTCTCTTCCGTCAAAGGTTCTGAGCTTTGTATAGAAAATAGATATTTCTTCAACTACGCCCTCATCATTGCCTATCTGAACATAGTCACCTGCTTTAAGAGGCTTGGTAAACAGAATAACAAATCCTCCGGCTATGTTAGAAAGACTGCTTTTGAGCGCAAGGCAAACTGCCAGACCGGCGGCTGAGATGGCTGCAATAATCGATGCCATAGGCACTTTCATAATTGACAGACAGATTATAATCGTTAAACTGAGCATAATAACACGCACAACAGACATTATGAACTTATGTACTGTAATATCCACACGATTAAGAGAAGAGGCACGATCCATTATTCTCATAACGATACGGGTAAGAATATGCCCTATAATAAAAGCGATCACAGCCAGTACAAAAAGCGGACCGAGTTCTTCAAGTTTATCAAGCATAGCTTTCATGGTCTAACCTCCTTAACTAGAATGATTATAACATATATAAATGATTTGTGCAAGTACTATCTTTCACACACATAGGGCTTGTTAATAAAAAATTCATTATGTTTTATGCTTAAAATCTTAAAAAATCTGTTAAAGCTCTTGTAATTATTTAAGATTTGTAGTATAATTATTTTGGTTAATTTTTGAATTAAGGAGAAAAGATATGAGTAATTTGTGGTCATCATTGGTTACCGTTGCGACTATTGATCCGAATAAGAAAGATCTTGATGCAGGTACAGTATCATCGGTCGTAATAACGGGAATCGTGGTCGTATTCATTGGTTTGATTATGCTGATAGTGTGTGTCAGCATTTACGGAGCAATATTCAACTCCGCTGCAAAGAAAAAGG
>ONLC01000200.1 GCA_900318545.1 uncultured Eubacteriales bacterium | reverse complement strand
TTCCATGAGCGAGGACGGAAAGTTCACTGTATATGACGGAAGAACAGGCGAGAAGTTCGATAACAAGGTTACGGTCGGCTATATGTATTACCTTAAGCTCCACCACCTCGTTGA
The DNA here is from genome assembly GCA_900318545.1 of uncultured Eubacteriales bacterium. GTDB lineage: Bacteria > Bacillota > Clostridia > Oscillospirales > Ruminococcaceae > Hominimerdicola. The sequence continues at coordinate 4,858 of ONLC01000200.1, read as the reverse complement.
CGATAAGATCCATGCACGTTCAGTAGGACCTTATTCACTGGTTACTCAGCAGCCTCTCGGCGGTAAGGCTCAGTTCGGCGGTCAGAGATTCGGTGAGATGGAGGTCTGGGCTCTCGAGGCTTACGGTGCTGCATATACTCTGCAGGAGATTTTGACTGTTAAGTCGGACGATACTGTAGGACGTGTAAAGACCTATGAGGCTATCGTTAAGGGTCAGAACGTTCCGAAGCCGGGTATCCCCGAGGCGTTCAGAGTCCTTGTTAAGGAACTTCAGTCGCTCGGCCTTGATATCAGAGTGCTCAACGTCAATAATGAGGAGATCGACCTCAAGCAGACCTTCGATGACGATGACGATTTCATTCCTCAGCCTGCTATGGACGAGGAGAAGATCGACTTCAGCGTTGATGACGGAGACCTCGATGAGGGCTTCATGGCTGAGGACGAGGACGGTGTTTCCGAGCTTGATCTCGGCGGCTCGGGAGAGCTTGATGACAGCATCGATCTGCTCGACGAATAAGTAAGAATAAAACCGACAATATAACAGGAAGAGGGTACTGCTGTTGGAATTCAATGAATTTGCATCAATTAAAATAGGTCTTGCTTCACCCGAAATGATCCGTGAGTGGTCATACGGCGTGGTAACAAGACCCGAGACCATAAATTACCGTACACAGAAGCCTGAAAAGGACGGACTTTTCTGCGAAAAGATCTTCGGACCATCTAAGGACTGGGAGTGTCACTGCGGTAAGTATAAGAAGATCCGCTTCAAGGGCAAGGTCTGCGAGAAGTGCGGAGTTGAGGTAACCAGAGCCAAGGTCCGCCGTGAGAGAATGGGTCACATCGAGCTTGCTGCTCCTGTGTCGCATATCTGGTATTTCAAGACTACTCCGTCAAGGATAGGTCAGATGCTGGAGATCACATCGAAGAGACTTGAAGAGGTTCTCTACTTCACAAAGTATATAGTTATCGACCCCGGCAAGACTGAGCTTATGAAGGGCCAGATACTGACCGAGAAGGACTACTCCGAAATGCTCGACAAGTATGACGAGGACGACTTCAAGGCAGGCATGGGTGCCGAGGCTATCAAGGAGCTCCTTAAGGAGATCGACCTTGACAAGCTTTCGGCTGAGCTCAAGGCTGAGCTCGCTGATATGCCTTCGAGCCAGAAGAGGATCAAGCTCCTCAAGAGACTCGAGATCGTTGAGGCATTCAGGACCTCGGGCAACCGCCCTGAGTGGATGATACTCGATGTTGTTCCCGTTATCCCGCCCGATATAAGACCTATGGTTATGCTCGACGGCGGAAGATACGCTACAAGCGACCTTAATGACCTTTACAGAAGAGTCATCAACAGAAACAACAGACTGAAAAGAATGCTCGAGCTTGAAGCTCCTGACATTATCGTAAGAAATGAGAAGAGAATGCTGCAGGAAGCCGTTGACGCTCTTATTGACAACGGCAGACACGGCAGACCTGTTACAGGTCCTAACAACAGAGCATTCAAATCTCTGTCCGATATGCTTAAAGGTAAGCAGGGACGCTTCCGTCAGAACCTGCTCGGTAAGCGTGTTGACTATTCGGGACGTTCGGTTATCGTCGTAGGTCCTGAGCTTAAAATGTATCAGTGCGGTCTGCCTAAGGAAATGGCTCTTGAGCTCTTCAAGCCTTTCGTTATGAAGAGACTCGTTGATACTGACCCGAATATAAATATCAAGTCTGCAAGAAAGAAGGTAGACAGAGCAGAGGACGGCGTCTGGGACGCTCTTGAAAATGTTATCAAGAACCACCCTGTAATGCTCAACCGTGCTCCTACACTTCACAGACTCGGTATTCAGGCGTTTGAGCCGATACTCGTAGAGGGCAGAGCTATCAAGCTTCATCCTCTGGTATGTACAGCCTTCAACGCTGACTTCGACGGAGACCAGATGGCTGTGCATCTGCCTATCTCGGCAGAGGCTCAGGCTGAGGCAAGATTCCTCATGCTTGCGGCTAACAACCTCTTAAAGCCTGCGGACGGACGCCCTGTGGCTGTTCCTACTCAGGATATGATCCTCGGCTCCTATTACCTGACCCTCCAGAAGGACGGAGAGCCCGGCGAGGGCAAGGTGTTCAGAGATGTGAATGAGGCTATTATGGCTTATGACCAGAAGCTTGTATCACTGCACTCTGCAATCAAGGTAAGGATCACAAAGCAGATCGGCGACAAGCAGGTATCAAAGATTATTGATGCTACTGTCGGCAGACTGATCTTTAATGCTATCATTCCTCAGGACCTCGGCTTTGTTGACAGAACAAAGTCTGAGCAGCAGTTCGAGCTGGAGATCTCCTTCCTCGTTAAGAAGGGTGAGCTCTCGAACATCATCGACAGATGTATTCAGAAGCACGGCACAACCAAGACCTCTGAGGTGCTTGATGACATCAAGAGCCTTGGCTACAGATATTCGACCAAGTCGGCTATCACTGTTGCTGTGTGCGATGCTACTATCCCTGAGGCTAAGAAGGATATCCTCGCAAGAGCTGATGCTATGGTAGATAAGCTCGACAAGCAGTATAAGAGAGGTTATCTGTCAAGAGAAGAGAAGTCCAGAAAGTTCATCGATGTATGGGACAAGGCTACAAACGAGGTTACAGACGCTCTTAAAGAAAACTTTGACCCGTACAACCCGATCAACATGATGGCTGACTCGGGAGCCCGTGGTTCGATCTCACAGATCAGACAGCTCGCAGGTATGAGAGGACTTATCGCCAACACCTCAGGTGCTACCATCGAGATGCCTATCAGAGCTAACTACCGTGAGGGTCTTAACATTCTGGAATACTTTATCGCATCCCGTGGTGCCCGTAAGGGTCTGGCTGATACGGCTCTGAGAACCGCTGACTCCGGTTATCTGACAAGACGTCTTGTCGATGTTTCTCAGGACGTTATCATCAGAATGGAGGACTGCGGAACCAAGTCGGGTATCGATGTGTTTGAGCTCAAGAACGGAAACGAGATTATCGAGCACTTCGAGCAGAGACTTATAGGAAGATTCCTTGTTGAGGATCTTAAGGATCCAAAGACAGGCGAAAATATCTGCTCCAAGTCGAAGCTTATCAATCAGCATGACGCTGAGAGAATTGTTGAGGCACTTGAGGAGCAGGGCAAGAGCTCAATAGCTATCCGTTCGGTACTGCAGTGTAATGCACCTTACGGTGTATGTGCTAAGTGCTACGGTGCTAACCTTGCAAACGGCAACCTTGTTCAGGTCGGTGAGACAGTCGGAGTTATTTCGGCTCAGTCCATCGGTGAGCCCGGTACACAGCTTACGATGAGAACCTTCCATACAGGAGGAGTTGCATCGGGCGAGGATATTACACAGGGTCTTCCCCGTGTTGAGGAGCTTTTCGAGAGCAGAAGACCTAAGGGTGCTGCTATCATCACAAAGATCGGCGGCGTTGTCCGCATAGAAGAGGTCAAGAAGACCAAGCAGGTAACTGTCACAAGCGAGGACACAGAGAACCCCGAGCAGGAGAGCTACACTATACCTTACGGCTACAAGATCAAGGTGCGTGAGGGTCAGACAGTCAAGGCAGGAGATCCTCTGACTGAGGGCTCTATCAATCCTGCTGATATTCTGGCTGTAAACGGCGTAAAGGCTGTTCAGAACTACATCGTTACCGAGGTTCAGAAGGTTTACGGTCAGCAGGGTGTTGACATCAACGATAAGCACATTGAGGTCATCATCAGACAGATGATGAGAAAGGTAAAGGTAGAGGACCCAGGTTCAAGCTTCCTGCTGCCGGGTGCGCTCGTTGAGAGAGCTGAGATCGCAAGACTTAATGAAGAGATTCAGAAGCAGATCGACGCTGGCGACGAGAGTGCTAAGCTCATCGTTACAAGCCCTGTGCTTCAGGGTATCACAAAGGCTGCAAGCTACTCCGATTCGTTCCTGTCGGCAGCTTCGTTCCAGGAGACCACTAAGGCTCTTACTGACGCTGCTATCAGAGGAAACCCTGCAGGTACAGGTATGGACGTTTACAACAACGTTCAGGTGGTCAAGAATGAGACTATGCCTCATCCTTTGACGGATCCGTTTATCTAAGTTTTTTATTCCGACTCACTTTTTTCGGTGGGTCGGGATTTTTTTGAAACTTTTTTGTATTCTCGGGCGTCTTATATAATAGAAGTCCCCGAAATCCCTATGTCAGGAGTGAAAAAATGCAGAGCAAGGAAAAAGACCTCTCGGCAGAGATGTACTACACAAAGCTTGTGGAGAAATATTCCGATATGGTGACAAGGCTCTGCGTGATGCACTCGGCAAGCGTATGGGATGCGGAGGACTGCTATCAGAATACGTTCTTCAAGCTTTATGAGGCTCTCGGAAAGGGAGTTGTTGACAGCCCGAAGGCTTGGCTTATAAGGGTCTGCCTGAATGAGTGTCACAGCCTTATGAGAAAAAGGCTCAGAAGAACGACTGTCAGCCTTGATGAGCTTGAGATAGCAGCAGAGGACAAGTCCGGAATTGAAACTCTTGATGCTGTCTGGTCGCTCAGCCCGAAGTACCGTGATGTGATATACCTTTATTATTATGAGGATATGTCTGTCGCTGAGATAGCAGAGGCACTCCTTATCGGAGAGAACACTGTGAAAACAAGGCTGAGAAGAGCTCGGCAAAAGCTGAAGGAGATACTCTGAAAGGAGGATGCAAAATGGATATAAAAAACAGCTTTGACCTTATAAAAACACCCGAAAGCTGGAAGCAGAACGCACTTGCACATAAAAAGACAGAGCGTGTTAAGGTGAAAACTCCGAAGACTATGGGAGTTGTTGCTGCGGTGCTGGCGATAGTGCTTCTGGGCGGCTGGATATTTACAATGA
>ONLC01000055.1 GCA_900318545.1 uncultured Eubacteriales bacterium | reverse complement strand
GGACGAGCCCTGGAAGGTTAAGTACAGATGTGCAGAGTACCTCATCAATCCTCGTGAGGTTTATGAGTGCGTAGGCGACGTTCAGAACGTTACCTTCCCATGCGCTACACTTTGTGACGCAGACACAGGCAGAATTGCAATTTACTACGGCTGTGCTGATACTTGTGTTGCACTTGCATACACAACAGTTGACGCAGTAGTTGACTATGTAAAGAGCCATTCTTCGGTTTGATAAAAGCAAGTCATAACAAAGCATAAGATACCGCCGCACCGGGATTTTTCCGATGCGGCGGTTTTGTTGTGTGTGAAAGCTGTTTTCAATCATCTATCCACTATATTCGTGCTCAAATTTGCATTCTGGGCAGTAATAATATACTTTCTTTTTTCCTAAAGCCCCACCTAGTAAACCTACGGGTCCCAAAAGGATTCCTCCGGCAGCAGCTTTTCCAACACTGAATCCTTTCTTTGATGTGTCAACTTTCTTCCATTTGTACGAGCCACAAACTGGACATTTTTCTGGTGCGTAACTCATGTTCAAAACCTCCTTATTAATTAATACTTTACAACCAATCTTTATCAGGGTTTCTCGGACTTCCATCCATATGATGAGTTCTTATCCATTCCTCGTCTCTTTCATTTGTTCCTGCTGATTTATATCCGGAAGAATATGATTTATCGTCCTTATCATAAAACATATTTACAAACATAGTTGTTATTGCAATAAAAGTGCAAAGTCCAGATAAAAAAGCAAATAGTTTTTCTTTTTTCTCATTAGTTGTACGTCCGTGTAACACCAAAAATACGATTGCCAGAATTAAAGCACCAGACATAATTATTATAGTAGTTACGTTATCCATACTATACCCCTATTTCATTTTTATTTCGTCAAACTTCAAACCTATATCACAAAGTTGTCGTACTGCCTGTGTAAAACTGTTAAGTTTTTTTTTGCTTCTGATATGCTTTTATCTTTTTTACCAACTCCTTATCAATAGTTTCTTCTTTGAAAGTAACGACTTTTGCCATTTTATCCCCCCTAAATTAAATAGTTTTTTTAGCATTTCGTGCAACAATTAGTCTAATCTGACTAATTCTAAATATAATTTGTCAAGTAAAAATAACCATTTGTGGTAAAATATATTTAAGGGAGTGAGGACTATGCCAAAATATCAGAGAATACGTGATCTAAGGGAAGATGCAGACAAAACTCAGACTGAGATCGCTGATATTCTGGGCACTACTCCTCAATACTATGGAAAATATGAAAAAGGAGAACGTGAGATTCCTTTAATGAGAGCAATTGAGCTTGCTGATTATTATGATATAAGCCTTGATTATCTTGCAGGCAGGTCTAACAATAAAAGCTATAATGCCGACACACCACTTGCTCCTGATGAAATAAAAATAATTGAATTGTATAGAAATCTTTCCGAAAGAAACAAAGGAAAAGCTGAGCTTTTCATAGAACAGCTAAATGAATCACCGTAAATACTACGGCTAAAACAAAGCCCTCGGCGTGGCAGGGAAAACCCTGCACCATCATCGCGACGTTCTTTTGTTTGGACTTTTCCTGCCTTGACCGCAGAGATAGGTAATGCGGAGCTTAGCTTCGTCAGGTCTGGACATTCGGCAGGGCTTCCCCTGCCCACCGAGGCTGTGCCCCAGCCTCCCTTAATAAGAGCTTTTGCAACAAGCAAAAAGGACTGCTCACGCAGTCCTTTTATTTATGCATTTATTACAGCATCTGCGAGCTTTTCAAGAGCCTCTCTTGTGTCGGGCTTTAACGACGACCTGATAGTAACGGTCTCGCCTACAAGCTCAACATTCTTGAACTTCTCAACGTAGGTCTTCATAACCCTTGCGGCACTGGGTGCCCACGAGCCGTTCTCGACCATAGCTACCTTTCTGTTCTGATATGCCTTGTCTCTCAGGTGACAGAGGAATTCCTCCATTATCGGGAACACGCCTGCATCATAGGAGGGTGCCATAAGAATCATCTTGTCATATCTGAACGCGTCCTCGATGACCTCAGCGATATCCTCTCTTGCAAGGTCACTTACAACTACCTTAGGAGCACCCTTCTTTGTGAGCATTTCACCAAGCTCCTCGGCTGCCTGTCTTGTGTTGCCGTGAATAGATGCGTAAGCTACAAGCACGCCCTTATCCTCGGGCTGATAGGACGACCATGTGTTGTATATTCCGAGATAGTATTCAAGGTTTTCGGTGAGAGCAGGTCCGTGAAGAGGGAGTATGGCTTTGACCTCAGTACCTGCAAGCTTTTTGAGAACGTTCTGCACCTGCATACCGTACTTTCCGACAATGTTGAAATAATAACGTCTTGCCTCGCAAGCCCAGCCGTCATCGTCCTTTGCATCGAGAGTTCCGAACTTGCCGAAAGCGTCAGCCGAGAAAAGAAGCTTCTCGCTCTCCTCATAGGAGAACATAACCTCAGGCCAGTGAACCATAGGCGCAAAAATAAATTTCAGTGTGTGGCTTCCGAGGGAGAGTGTGTCGCCCTCCTTGACTGTGACTGCCCTGCCCGCAAGGTCACCAATCTCAAAGAACTGACCCATAAGCTGGAAGGTCTTAGCGTTGCCGACAGGGATAATGTCGGGGTACTTTTCTATCAGAGCCATAAGGCTTCCGGTGTGGTCGGGCTCCATGTGCGAGATAACTACATAGTCGGGCTTTTTGCCGTCAAGGGTCTTCTCGAGGTTATCGAGCCACTCAGCTGTTTTTCTTCTGTCCGCCGTATCCATTACAGCTATCTTCTCATCGAAAATAACATAGGAATTATAAGCCATACCCTCGGGAACTTCGTACTGGCTCTCAAACAGGTCAATGTCATAGTCATTGACGCCTATGTAGCGAACTGCTTCGGAAATATCGTATTTATTCATTTTATGACCTCCGTAACTTTAATATGGTTCCTTTATTTTACCATATAAGCCGAAGATTGTCAACCGAAAAAGTATACTTATCCTGAATTTGTTCAAGGCGGCTCGTTATTCGGTATCGTGATTATGTACTCAATGTAGCCCTCGTGACTGACCTTCTTTGTCTGAGCATCAACACCTGCGAGCTTCATAACATTCACCGCCTTATTCACCGTATTGAAAAACAGCCTTACATCTTTGAGCATGACCGCCCTTTTCTGATATTTAAGTCTGACAGCTGTGTCCTTCAATAACTTTGTGATATACTTTTCGAGCCTGTCCACTGTCCAGCAGTTCTGTATTGTTTTGTCGAGGGCCTCGGCTCTCATATCCTTATCTGTCAGCCGAAGAAGAGCTCTCGCATGGCGTTCACTGAGACCTGCATCGGAGATCATTTTTCGTTCGTCCTCATCGAGTCTCAGAAGCCTGAGCTTATTCGCCACCGCCGACTGCGACATTCCGAGCCTTACCGCAAGAGCCTCCTGTGTCATTGCGAAGCGCTGAATAAGCTGAGCAAAGGCCTCTGCCTGCTCAAAGTACCCGAGGTCGCTCCTTTGTATATTCTCGACAAGCCCCAGCACATAGCTTTTCTCATCATTTCCCTGAATAAGTATGCAGGGCACAGAGCTTAGTCCTGCAAGCTTCGCCGCCCGAAGCCTGCGTTCTCCCGAGATAAGCTCAAAGCACTCCCCGTTCCGTCTGACAGTAAGCGGAGTTATAACACCGTCCTGCGAAATGCTCTTTGCAAGAGCTGTCAGCTCCGAAGGCTTAAAGTGTTTTCGTGCCTGTGCAGGTGAGGGTTTTATCTCCCCTACCGACACATTTATAATCTTGCCGAGTATCTGATAAGCGGGCTCCTGCACGAAATCATCATCAGGAAGGTCCTGTATTTCAAAAGCACGGCTGAGCACCTTTGGAAGTATCCCCATTTTTTCATTCCTCCTTTACCAAAGAATAGCACAGCCGAGAGCAAAGTTCCATACTTTTATGCGGAAAAGTTTTCGTCAATTTCCGAGCGACCTGAACATTTCAGGGCAGATACTTTCCTTTTGCATCAAGAAGCGCCACCTCATTTGCCGAAAAATGTTCCACGTGAAACCTTTCTGCCGCCTGCTTTAAAAAACGGAGCTTTGCTTCTTTACATTTTAAAAATACTGTGGTATAATAGAGATTGTATTTGAAAAGACTCGAAGGGAGAAGAAAAATGGGAAAGGTCATCGCTGTATCAAATCAGAAAGGCGGAGTCGGAAAATCCACAACCGTTGTGAACCTTGCTGCTGTTTTCGGAGCAAGAGGTTCAAAGGTGCTGATAGTTGATTTTGACCCCCAGGGTAACACGACTACAAGCCTTGGAATACAAAAGAAAAGCATAAGAAACACAGTCTACGATGTGCTTGTGGGAGACTGCACAGCTTTTGAAGCTGTTGTTGCATCGACAAGTCGGGGCGTATCGCTCATACCGACAACGCAGGAGCTTTCAGGAGCATCGATAGAGCTTGTTGGAATGAAAAACCGCGCTGAAAAGCTCAGGGACGCTCTTAAAGAGGCAAGGGACTTCTACGATTACATTCTGATAGATTGTCCGCCTACGCTGGATATGCTCACAATAAACGCTCTTGTCGCTGCAGACTCTGTCATCATACCAATGCAGTGCGAATTTCTCTCGCTGGAGGGTCTTGTCGAGCTTAACAACACTATTGAGCGGATACGTTCCACGTGGAACAAAAAGCTCGTTATAGAGGGTATACTTTTTACCATGTGCGTTGACCGCTATAAAATTACAGGGCAGATAATTGCCGAGGTAAAAAAGCATTTCCCGAAGCAGGTGTTCAATACCACGATCCCGAGAAATGTTGCCCTCTCCGAAGCCCCGAGCTTTGGGCAGCCCGTAATCTATTATGAAAAGAAGTCAAAGGGTGCAAAGGCTTATGAAGCCCTCGCAAAGGAAATAATAAGAAAAGACCGCAAGGCAAAGGAGGATAAGTAATGGGTAAGAAAAGCAGGCTCAGCAGAGGGCTTGACTCACTGTTTTCGGACAACGAAGCCGAGGTCGCTGAAAAAGAAGCGCAGGGTACAGGTTCTGTAAGCGGAATACGCATCTCACTTATTGAGCCCAACAAGGAACAGCCCCGTGAGTATTTCGATCAGGAAAAGCTCGAAGCTCTGGCAGAGAACATTAAGGAGCACGGCGTCCTCCAGCCGATACTTGTAAGACCGATCGGGGAAGGTTCTTATCAGATTGTTGCAGGGGAGCGTCGCTGGAGAGCAGCCCGTATGGCCGGTCTCACCGAGATACCCGCTTATGTGAAGGAGCTTGATGACGAGAAAACAGCTCAGATAGCTCTTATTGAGAACGTTCAGAGAGAGGACCTCTCGCCAATAGAAGAAGCTCAGGCTTACAGAAAGCTTATGGACACCTATGGCATGACTCAGGAACAGGTAGCTAAGGCGGTAGGGAAGTCAAGACCTGCTATCGCTAATTCTCTGAGACTTCTCGGGCTTCCGAAAGATGTTCAGAAAATGGTGGACAGCGGTTCTCTTTCGGCAGGTCACGCAAAGGCTCTTGCAGGTATCTCCGATAATTCTGTAATGATCGTTACCGCAGAGGAGTGCGTCAGAAACGGCTGGTCTGTAAGACAGCTCGAAAAGGAAGCCCGTGAAGCGAACGAACGTATCGATGGCAGCAAGCGTATCGACCGCTCCCATTCAGTCAGAAAGCAGAGACCCTTCCTTAAAGAGTTTGAGGCTTCCGTCAAAGATCATTCGTCTGTAAGTGCTTCAGCTAAGTCCACCCCCGACGGCGGCGCCGCAGTTACTCTGAGGTTTTCTAAAGACTCCGAAATAGAGGAGATACTCACAAAGATAGCTCAGATACTTGCAGAATATTAATAGACAGTTAATTGACAAAATCGGTCAATAGTGCTATCCTAATTATGTAGTTTATTTTATAAAGGAGTAATATCATGATAGATATCAAGCTTATCAGAACAAATCCCGACCTCGTCAAGGAGAACATCAAAAAGAAGTTCCAGGACGAGAAAATAAAGCTCGTTGATGAGGTCATCGAACTCGACAAGGAGTACAGAGCTGCTCAGACCAAGGCTGACGAGCTCAGAAACAAGAGAAAAACTATGTCCAAGCAGATCGGTGCTCTTATGGGCAAGGGTCAGAAGGACGAAGCCGAAAAGGTAAAGGCAGAGGTCGCAGGAATAGGCGATGAGCTCGAAGCCCTCGAAAAGAAAGAGGAGGAGCTCAAAAATGCTGTCCGTGAGAGAATGCTAGTTATCCCGAATATTATTGATGACAGCGTTCCGATCGGAAAGGACGACAGCGAGAACGTTGAAAACGAGCGCTTCGGTGAGCCTGTAGTGCCCGATTTTGAAGTTCCTTACCACGTTGATATTATGGAAAGCTTTGACGGCATCGACCTCGACAGCGCAAGAAGAACCTCGGGTAACGGCTTCTACTACCTCAAGGGCGACATCGCAAGACTGCACTCCGCTATCCTTTCTTATGCAAGAGACTTTATGATCGACAGGGGATTCACCTATTATATTCCTCCGTTTATGATAAGATCAAACGTTGTTACAGGCGTTATGAGCTTTGCCGAGATGGAGGGCATGATGTACAAGATCGAGGGCGAGGATCTTTACCTTATCGGTACCTCCGAGCACTCTATGATAGGTAAGTTCATTGACACTATAATTCCCGAGGACGAGCTTCCCAAGACCCTTACAAGCTACTCGCCCTGCTTCAGAAAAGAGGTAGGTGCTCACGGCATCGAGGAGAGGGGAGTTTACAGAATCCATCAGTTTGAAAAGCAGGAAATGATCGTTGTCTGCAAGCCTGAGGATTCTATGGACTGGTACAACAAGCTCTGGAAGAACAGCGTTGACTTCTTCCGCACACTGGATATTCCTGTAAGAACTCTTGAGTGCTGCTCGGGCGACCTTGCTGACCTGAAGGTAAAGAGCTGTGATGTTGAGGCATGGAGCCCCAGACAGAAGAAGTACTTTGAGGTAGGCTCATGCTCTAACCTCGGTGACGCTCAGGCAAGAAGACTCGGCATCAGGATAAAGGGCGCTGACGGCAGCAAGTACTTTGCTCACACCCTTAACAACACCGTTGTTGCTCCTCCGAGAATGCTTATCGCCTTCCTTGAGAACAACCTCAACGCTGACGGCACAGTAAATATCCCTGAGCCCCTCAGAATGTATATGGGCGGCAAGGACAAGATAACCAAGTAATACTACCGCACAGACCCGACCCCTTACCAACGCTTTGGCGAGGGGTCTGATTTTTCATTTCAAGGAGACTAAAATGACTGCGATCATACTCAATTCCCTGATAGTTGTACTGGAGCTGATAAGCTGTTACTTAGCTTTCGAACACTCAGGGATAAGGGCTCTTGTGTTTTACACAGTGCTCAGCAATATTATGGGACTTATAAGCTCTGCACTTTATGTCGGATATGCTGTCGGGGGAGGGAAGCCCCCCTTGTGGGTATCGACCTTCCGCTATACTGCGACTGTCTGCCTGACAGTCACTTTCTTAGTGGTGATGCTCGTGCTCCTGCCTATGGAGGCAAAGCACGGAGACCCTGCCAGACTTCTTTATAAGGGTGCTAATCTTGGCCACCATATCATCTGTCCGATACTTGCAATAGTGTCGCTCCTGTTTTTTGACAAGCTGCACGCCCTTGGCAGAAAAGAGCTTCTGATCGCTTTTTCATTCACTGTCGCTTATGCGACAGCTCTGATCATCCTTAACCTTTTGAAAAAAGTCCACGGACCCTATCCCTTTCTCTATGTTTACGAGCAGCCCTTCTTTATGTCTGTGATGTGGCTAGTGGTGATATTGGGCTCCGCCTTCGGGACTGCGGCTCTGGTGAGGCTGCTGGTCTCGGTACTGAATAAAAACTGGAAGTGATAGGCTTGAACTCTGAAACAAAAAAAGACCTGCTTGCAGGCATCAGAGACTCTATCCCGATAGCACTGGGATACCTGTCGGTGTCGTTCGGCTTCGGAATAATGGCAGTGTCTGACGGCTTGTCTGTTTTGCAGGCAGTGCTTATCTCAATGGCGAACCTTACCTCGGCAGGGCAGGTGGCAGGTCTTGCTGTTATAGCAGGCAGCGGCTCACTTATTGAAATGGCTATGGCGCAGTTCATCATCAATCTGAGATACTCACTTATGAGCATATCTCTCTCACAGAAGCTTGACAAGACCTTTACTCTGCCTGCAAGGCTCACAGGCTCATTCGGAATAACAGATGAGGTCTTCGCCGCAGCCTCGACACGCAAGGGAGATATCTCAAAGCACTATCTTTACGGGCTGATACTTATGCCGTATTTTGCATGGGCACTGGGAACGCTGCTCGGTGCGGCAGCAGGAGAGATACTGCCCGAAATGCTCAAAAATGCACTTGGGATAGTCATCTACGGAATGTTCACCGCTATTGTTTTTCCTGCCGCAAGAAAGGCTCTCGGAGTTGCGGTTGTGGCGGCATCGGCGATAGGACTCAGCTGCCTTATAAAGTATGTTCCGATCTTCAAAGGGATATCCTCGGGCTTTTCAATTATAATCTGCACTATAGCGGCGGCAGTACTCGGAGCAATACTGTTTCCTGTCAAAGACGAAGAGGAGGGAAGTGCTGAATGAGATTTGCGATACTTCTTCTCGTTATGGCAGGCGTGACCTATCTGGTAAGAATGGTGCCCTTTGTGGCGTTCAGAAAAAAGATAAGCTCCCCCTTTGTGAAGAGCTTCCTTTACTATGTTCCTTACGCAGTCCTCGGTGCTATGACCGTGCCTGCGGTGTTTTATTCAACGGGCAGTACGCTCTCGGCAGCCGTGGGCTTTGCCTGCTGCCTGATACCTGCCTATTTCGGACGCTCGCTTATAACAGTTGCCCTCACAGCAGGCGGAGCAGCCTTTCTGACAGAGCTGATAGCCTCAAAGCTGTAGTTTGAGGCGGTACATATCGTAATCTGGATAATGCAAAAAGCACCGCAGAATATCTCCTGCGGTGCTTCAGTCCTTTTTTGTGCCTATCTTTATTTAGCTGTGTAATATGAAACCGTGAACTTCACCTGAGTGTTTCCGTCAGCATCAGGGTCAACGATCTCTGCCTTCTGTATAGTTACAGGCATTACAGGCTCGGAGAGGTAATTGTCAGTGCCCTTCTGCTTTTCCACAAGAGCGATCTTATCGATCTCGTCCATACCCTCTGCTATCTTGCCGAATGCAGCATACTTGCCGTCCATAGCAGTGTCTTTATCGCTCAGGCAGATGAAAAACTGTGAGGAAGCACTGTCAGGGTCTGCCGATGCCCTTGCCATTGAGAGCACGCCCTTTGTGTGGCTGAGGTCATTCTCTACTCCGTTCTCCGAGAACTCGCCCTTGATCTTTTCCTCGGCTCCGCCTGTGCCGTCACCGTTTGGGTCGCCGCCCTGCATTACAAAGTCCTCGATTATCCTGTGGAAGGTGAGCCCGTCATAGAAGCCGTCACCTACAAGCTTCTCAAAATTCTCGCAGGTGATAGGTGCCTTGTCCTTGTAGAGAACTGCTGTGAACTCAGCGGTCTGCTCGGTGTAGTCATCGGGGTTTACCTCTTTTGCGCCTGTAGTGTATGAAACTGTAAACTGTGCTCTGTGGTTTCCGTCCTCGTCATCATCGATCATTTCTGCCTTTACTATGGTTATCGGCTGTATCGGATATGACTGTGCTCCGTCACCGCCTGTCGTTCTTTCAACGTTCTGGAAGTCCTTGACCACATCAAGTCCTTCGGTGACCTTTCCGAAGGCTGCATATTTTCCGTCAAGCACACTTGTGTACTTGTCGCTCAGACATACAAAGAACTGTGATGATGCACTGTCCATATCCTGCGATCTTGCCATAGAAACAACACCCTCTGTATGGCTGAGATCATTCTCTACTCCGTTCTCTGAGAATTCACCCTTGATCTTTTCCTCAGAGCCGCCTGTTCCGTCACCGTTCGGGTCGCCGCCCTGAGCACAGAAGTCGTCAACTATCCTATGGAAAGTCAGACCGTCATAAAAGCCGTCCTTTACAAGCTTCTCGAAGTTTTCGCAGGTGATAGGAGCCTTGTCAGCATAAAGAGTTATAACAAAGCTGCCCTCCTTTGATCCCGAAGAAGCTGCCGCAGAGCTTGTCTTTGAATCTGCTGCCGAGGAGCTGTCTGAATCTCCGCAGGCAGCGAAAAGACCTATGCTCATTACACAGGCAGCTGTCAGCGCTGCTGTTTTCAGTATTTTTGTTATTTTCATTCCCGATTACCTTTCCTTTCTCATTAAGGGGATAAATTCAACAGTAAATATTATATTCCTTTTTAGTTGAATTGTCAAGAACTAAAGGTCATCTGCTGAAAGCTGTACGAATTTATGTATAGTTCCTAAATAAAAGAGTGCGTATTTGTGATTAGTGCTGAAAATATCAGGGAAATGTCCCAAATACTTGAAAAAAGAATAAAATTATGCTATATATTAATATGTATGCAAATGTCATATAAACAGATGACTATTATCTGAAAGGAAGTAATCAATATGAAACTTACAAAAAGGATCTTCGCAGGCTTTACAAGTGCGGCTATCGCAGCAGCTATGTTTGCTCTTCCTGCAAGTGCAGCAAAGAAGGGCTACCAGGAGTTCGAGCCGACAGCTGAGAACGTAAAGCTCATCGGAAGAACAACATATCAGAACGGTGCTCTTTGGGTGCCATGGAGTGCAGGCGGAGTTGAGTTCAAGGCTACAGGTTCATCTGTAAGATTTAATCTTCTCAAGAGCCAGACAGCAAGACTTGCAGTTTATGTAAACGGAGAGCTTGCTGCTATCGGTAATACAAGCCCTAAGGCTTCTAACCCTGTTGTTGACGTTCCGCTCGGTGAAGGCGAGAATGTTGTAAAGCTTGTTAAGCTTTCCGAGAGTGCAAACTCTGTTCTTGTTATCGACAGCATTGAGGTCGAGAAAGGCACAACTATCGCACCTACAGAGGCTAAGGAGCATTCTATCGAGTTTATCGGTGACTCAATCACCTGCGGCTACGGTGCAGACGGCAGCCTGAAGGAGAGCTTCTCCACAAAGAACGAGAACGCTGCAAAAACTTATGCTTATCTTACAGCAGGCGCATTTGACGCTGATTACAGCTTCGTTTCCGTAAGCGGAACGGGCGTTATCTCTGGCTATACAAACGGTGCTGACAAGAACGACACGCTTCTTGCACCTAACTACTATGAGAACCTTTGCTTTACCTGGAACTGGATCGACGGACAGAACCCCTCTGACCTTGAGTGGGATTTCTCCGAGTATCAGCCTGAGGCAGTAGTTATCAACCTCGGTCAGAATGACAGCTCCTACACAAAGAAAGATGAGGCAAAGTGTGCAGAGTTTGTTGACGGATATGTTGATTTCCTCAAGACAGTAAGAAAGAACAACCCTGATGCAGCTATCGAGTGTGTCCTCGGCCTTATGGGAAATGACCTGACACCAACATCTTTGTTCATGAGCTTTCTTTACAGGACAGTGATGACTTTGGCTACGGCTCTGATTATCACCCGGCAGAGGGTTCACACATTCTCGCAGCCGGAGAGCTGGTCGATTTCATGAAAGAGGATCTCGGCTGGGAAGTTACCGAGTTAAAAGAGCAGGGCATGGCTAACAGAGACAAGGCTGATGATGCTGAGTTTGTAAATGCACCTGAGGACGAAGAGAAGGAGCCTGAGGAGAATACAGAGTCCGAGTCCGAGTCTGAGGCAGAGAGCAGCGAGGAAGCACAGGAGAGCAGCTCTGCGGCTGAGTCAAAGGCAGCAGAATCCAAGGCAGCTGATTCATCGTCGAAGGCAGCGGCAGCAAGCACGACAAGCAACCCATCGACAGGAGCAATGCTGGCACTTGCAGGCGTAGCAATTGCAGGAGCAGCAATCGTAACAGCAAAGAAGCACGACTAATATCTGAATACACAAGAACGGCCGTTGTCACAGTACAGCGGCTGTTTTTTTGTAGAGGGCAGTGCTCGCCGCACGGCTAATACGCGACGCACCTTTGTTTGAAGCTTCTCTTACCCTGACCGCAAAGAAAAATAGTGCAAGCTAAGTAATAATAGAATGCCAAGGAATTAAGAAAAGAGTTCGCCAAGCCGGACGATAGCGGCTTGCGGGTTTTTAGGGCAGAGCCCTAAACAGAGCACGAGACAGAGTCTCGTTCGGAGCGGAG
>ONLC01000251.1 GCA_900318545.1 uncultured Eubacteriales bacterium | reverse complement strand
TTTAATATGGGAAGAAAAGGAGTCAAGATACTGCAGAAAGTAATATCTCATTATTCACAACTGTAATATTTTCCACTTGACGATGGCAAACCAAAGACCCCAATGACATGTTTTTGCTTACGTTCAGACTGCTAAGATTGTTTTCATAGCAATACAATTCATTTAACGCCGTGTTTTTGCCCACATCCAGAGAACTCAGATAAATGGTAGCGTCAATTATCTTCGCTGTCCGTAAAATACTTGACTTTTCCGGTATCTATATCATACTTTGCGCCCACAAGCTTAATCTTACCGCTTTCTTCAAGTTCTTTTATGACAGCACTTTCACGAAGCTTTGCAAGAGTGTTCTCATCATCATACTCTACCTTACCGCCCTTATCTGACTTTGAAGCAGAAACAGACGATGAAGCAGAATCCTTAGCGGAGGAGCTGTCGCTGTCACCGCAGGCTGTAAATACTGAACATACCATAAGTACCGATACTAATAATGCAGATAACTTTTTCATTTTATTACCTCTCTTTACTCTAAATAAACACGGCAGACATTGCCGTCCTTAAAAAGATAGCACAATTTTGGTCAATCGTCAATGAATATTACTGCTTTGTAACTAAAATTCAGATATTTTATCTAAAACGAACAAATTAATCCACAGCTAATTAGCCATAAATGCTCATAGATTTCACAGTTTGTACACATTGGTTACAAGTATAATTTCGTGCTTTACTTTTATCACTTTTTCTGCTATACTGTAAAAGGAGCGTGATATAATGAAAAAATCAGCATTTATTACAGGCGGCTCGGGCGGTATAGGCTCTGCTATATGCAGACGCTTCGCCGGTGACGGCTTCACTGTTTTTATCGGATATAACAGCTCAGAGCAGAAGGCTGAAATGCTCTGCTCACAGTTAAGAGATTCAGGAGCTGATGCCTTTGCTCTGCACTGTGATACTACAGATCTTGTAAGTGTACAAAAATCAGTACAGTTTGTATCAGACATCACAGGCGGTGCCGAGGTTCTCATAAATTGTGCAGCAATCGCTGACATTGGTTTGTTTACTGACCTCAGCGAGGAGCGTATGCTTGAGATAATTGAAGCAGACCTTATCGGAGCGATGAGAGTAACAAAGGCATTTCTGCCGTACATGATAAGAGAGCACAAAGGCACGGTCATAAACATATCCTCTGTATGGGGAGAAAAGGGTGCCTCCTGCGAGGTTGCTTACTCGGCAGCAAAGGCAGGGCTGAACGGCTTTACTCAGGCTCTTGCCCGTGAGGCCGCACCAAGCGGTGTAAGAGTGAATGCAGTTTCATGCGGCTTTATCGACACGGCTATGAACGCTCAGCTGAGCGAGGACGACCGCAGAGCCCTCCTTGATGAGATACCTGCATCACGCTTCGGCACTCCCGAGGATATTGCAGGCGTGTGTGCATTTCTTGCAGGAGAGGACTCCGCATATATCACAGGACAGATCATCAGGGCAGACGGTGCCTGGATATAACGGTCTTTACAAGATCGGCAAAATGTGCTATAATAGTCCTGAAGAGAGGTAAATGATATGGAAAGCTATGATAAGAAAAAGGTGCTTCTGAAAAGTGCCCTTAAATGGGTGCAGACGGAGTTTTTCGGGATATTTGTGTTTTTGTTCTTCGTGGCAGTGTCAAAGGCATTCGGAGCAGGTGCTAATATTATGTTCGGTTTCACAGGGCTTATGACTGTGGTTGCTATTATGAATGACTTCGGCCTGAAGGAGGGAAAGATTGCCAAGGAGAAGGCTGTGCTCCACGGTGCTGATGTAAACAAACACTTTGGGCTGATAATGGGACTGGTTGCTATGATACCGGGCTTTGTCACTATGATAGTGCTCGTTATCTCAAAGGTGACAGGATCGTTTAATTTTATGCCTGCATACAAGCTCATAAACGCAATGTTTTACCCTATCATAGACGGTGTTGCTCACAGTGCTGATGTTGCTGATATGCACTACTGGGTAATAGCTCTGACGGTGATACTGCCGCTGCTCTACCCTGCAGCTGCATGGCTTGGCTTTAAGATATCCTACGATCAGATCGATGTCAAAGAGCGTATAGTGTATAAGAAATAATTGTTGACAATCACGGGTTTCTATGATAGAATTATGTTATATTATCTGGAAGGTGTTATTATGACAGTTGAAACAATATTAAATGATAAGCAGCTTACAGCTAAGGTAGACGGAAGGATAGATACTCTTACTGCACCCGATCTTGAAAAGCAGCTGCTTGCAGCCATCGACGGTGTGGAGGCTCTGATCATTGATTTCAGCGGTGTTCCGTATATCTCATCGGCAGGATTCAGGTCGCTCTTGGTAGTAAAGAAAAAAATGATCGCAAACAATAATGACAATATGAAGCTTATAAATGTTTCCGATAATATTGTAGAGATCTTTGAGGAAACAGGATTTATAGATATTTTCGACATAGAAAAATAACAGGAGGACATTTATATGAAATCCAATATTTATCTGCTGCAGCAGTTCTGCACAGATTTCAGAAAGATACCTGCCGAGGCTGAAAAGGTCGCTAATTACAATAATCTTGATGAAAAGTCGGCACTGCGTTTAAGGCTGCTGGCTGAGGAGCTTATCTGTATGCTGCCGCCGCTGCTTATTTACGGTGAGGGCAGCTTCTGGATAGAGAATGATGACAACAACTACGAGCTTCATCTTTATGTTCAGCCGAAGGATCCTATAGATTATGATGTGGGAAAGCTTCTGTCGCTGTCCACTACGGGTAAGAATGCTGAGGCTAAGGGCATAATCCACAGGCTGACGGTTTCCCTGCAGATGATGATGAAAAAGCGTGCAAAGCAGGCTAAGGACGACCCCTACGGCTCGTTCAAGGCGGGAGTTTCGGATTATGATGAAAATCAGATCTGGTCGCTGGTGGATTATAAGAACGGACTTAACAGCGAGGTCTCCGAGCCCGAGCAGAAGGAGCAGTGGGACGAGCTTGAAAAGTCGATA
>ONLC01000181.1 GCA_900318545.1 uncultured Eubacteriales bacterium | reverse complement strand
ACCGCGCTTCCGAATCTGAAGATGATGATCATAAAGAGTGTGTAGAGTATCTTTTTACGGATCTCAGGAACGCCCCATGCCTTTTTTAAGGTCTGAAACACATTACATCACCTCTGCCTTCCCGCCAGCCTTCTCGATTTTCTCGATAGCGCTCTGTGAGAATATAGCAGCCTTTACAGTGAGATTTACATTAAGTTCACCGTTGCCAAGTACCTTTACTCCATCATTGACCTTCTTTACAAGACCTGATGCAACGAGGAGCTCTGTGTCAACAACAGTACCCTTTTCAAACTTATTAAGGTCAGAAACATTTACCGTGCTGTACTTTGTAGCGAAGATGTTGTTGAAACCTCTCTTAGGGATACGTCTTGCGAGCGGCATCTGTCCGCCTTCAAAACCGATCCTTACGCCGCCGCCGCTGCGGGCATTCTGTCCCTTATGACCCTTGCCTGCTGTTTTGCCGTTTCCCGAACCGTGACCTCTGCCTACGCGCTTAACGTCCTTGTTGGAATCGGGTGCCGGAGTTAATTCGTGGATTTTCATTTATTGGTGCACCTCCTTGTTTTAAGCGTCATGTACCTCAACGAGATGTGATATTTTATTGATTTTGCCCTTTGTCTGCTCATTATCAGGCTGACTTGTTACGTCGCCGATCTTTCTGAGACCAAGTGACTGAGCAGTAGCGATCTGGTCTTTCTTTCTGCCGATAAGGCTCTTTACGAGCTTGATTTCCTTTGCCATCAGTTACTGCCTCCTTAGCTGAATATTTCCTTTACAGTCTTACCGCGCTTTGCAGCGACCTCCTTAGCGGATGTGCATGATGTAAGACCATTGATTGTAGCTCTTACTACATTGCAGGGGTTGTTAGAACGAAGTGACTTTGTTCTGATATCCTTGATACCTGCAACCTCGATGACTGCACGTACAGGACCGCCTGCGATAACGCCGGTACCGGGTGCTGCGGGCTTGAGAAGAACTCTGCCTGCGCCGAATTCACCGACGATTTCATGAGGAATTGTAGTTCCCTTGAGGTTGATCTTCTTGAGATTCTTCTTCGCGTCCTCGATACCCTTGCGGATAGCATCCGGAACTTCTCCGGACTTACCGAGACCAAAGCCTACTGTACCCTTGCCGTCGCCGACTACTACGAGTGCAGCAAACTTCATGATACGTCCGCCCTTAACGGTCTTGGAAACGCGGTTGATCGCAACGACCTTCTCTGCAAATTCTTCTGCAGCCTGTGTTTCAATATTTGCCATTGTTTTACCTCCCTTTCTCAGAACTTCAATCCGTTTTCACGAGCGCTGTCTGCGAGAGACTTTACACGGCCGTGATAAAGATAACCGCCTCTGTCGAAAACGACATTCTCGATGCCCTTTGCAGCTGCGTTCTTTGCGATAGCCTCGCCGACCTTCTTTGCGCCTTCTATGTTGCCGCCGTTGCCCTCGAAGCCCTTATCCATGCTTGATGCAGAAGCAAGAGTAACACCGTTTACGTCGTCGATGATCTGAGCATAGATATGCTTTGATGAACGGAAAACATTCAGACGAGGACGCTCCGGAGTTCCGGAGATCTTATTGCGTACTCTGTGGTGACGCTTTAATCTTGCCTTATTGCTGTCAAACTTTTTAATCATAGCAATTTGCTCCTCCTAATTACTTCTTGCCCTTACCGGCCTTACCTTCCTTGCGGATGATGTGCTCGCCGGCATATCTGATACCCTTGCCCTTGTAAGGCTCAGGCGGACGCTTCTCGCGGACCTTTGCTGCGAACTGACCTACAGCCTGTTTGTCGATTCCGCTGATGATGATCTGGTTCGGCTGAGGAACGTCGATCTTGATCATGTCTGTTTCCTCGATAACTACGGGATGTGAATAACCAAGGTTAAGAGTTACCTTCTTGCCCTGCTTGATAGCACGATAGCCGACACCCTCGATCTCGAGCGTCTTTGAATATCCGTTTGTAACACCCTCTACCATGTTGTGTATGAGTGTTCTTGTAAGACCGTGAAGTGAGCGATTCTGTCTCTGATCGTCAGGTCTTGTTACATTTATAACGCCGTCCTTAACTTCAATACCGAGCTCAGGGCGGAACTGCTGTGTAAGAGTACCCTTAGGTCCCTTTACTGTGACGCAGTTGTTTTCAACCTTTACGTCTACACCTGCGGGGACACTGATAGGCATTTTACCGATTCTTGACATTTCAGTTTCCTCCTTACCAGATATATGCAAGGACTTCGCCGCCGACATTGAGCTCTCTTGCCTTCTTGTCTGTTACGATTCCCTTTGAAGTTGAAACGATTGCGATTCCAAGGCCTTTTCTTACCTTGGGCATATCTGCGCAGCTTGAATAGATACGCAGACCGGGCTTAGATACTCTTCTCAGCCCTGTGATGACCGGTGACTTGTTGTCGCCGTATTTAAGAGCGATCCTGATAACACCCTGCTTTCCGTCTTCGATGAGCTGAAAGCCCTTTACATAGCCCTCATCAACGAGGATCTGTGTTACAGCCTTCTTGACATTTGAAGCGGGAACGTCAACAGTGGCGTGCTTTGCAGTATTCGCATTGCGAATTCTTGTTAAAAGATCTGCTATTGTATCAGTTATCTGCATGCCGAAATGACCTCCTTATTGTATTTTACCAGCTTGCCTTTTTAACACCCGGGATCTGACCGTCGTGTGCAAGCTCTCTGAAGCAGATTCGGCAAACACCGAACTTTCTGAGATATGCGTGCGGTCTGCCACAAATCTTGCATCTGTTATATGCTCTTGTGGAATACTTGGGAGTTTTCTGCTGCTTATTGATCATTGCCTTTTTAGCCATTTTCTAAATCCTCCCTGATTACTTGATGAACGGAGCGCCCATCAGTGAAAGGAGCTCTTTTCCCTCTTCATCGGTATTTGCGGTTGTGATGAAGTTGATATCCATACCTCTTACCTTGTCGATCTTATCGTATTCGATCTCAGGGAATATAAGCTGTTCCTTTATACCTGTTGAGTAGTTGCCTCTGCCGTCGAATGAATCAGAGCTGATTCCTCTGAAGTCACGTACACGCGGGAAAGCTACATTGAAGAGCTTATCAACAAACTCATACATCTTCTCGTTTCTGAGTGTTACCTTAACGCCGATAGGCATTCCTTCACGAAGCTTGAAGTTAGCAACAGACTTCTTTGCTCTGCATATTACAGGCTTCTGACCTGTGATCTGTGCAAGGTCGTTCATGATAGCGTCGATAACCTTGGCATTGTCCTTTGCCTCGCCGGCGCCTACGTTGATAACTACCTTCTCGAGCTTCGGGATCTGCATTACGCTCTTGTAGCCAAACTTCTTCATCATTGCAGGAGCCACGTCGCTAACATAAAAATCTTTTAATCTTGCCATGTCGTTTCTCCTTATTTATTACTCGAACGATTTTCCGCACTTCTTGCAAACGCGGAGCTTCTTGCCGTCTTCAATAACGTGGCCAACTCTTGTGGGCTTGCCGCACTTGGGGCAAACGAGCTGTACCTTAGAAGCATATACGGGAGCCTCTGTCTTTACGATGCCGCCCTTTTCACCCATTCTTGTGGGCTTTACATGCTTTGTGATCATGTTGATTCCCTCAACGATGACCTTCTTCTCCTTGGGGCTTACCTCAACGACCTTACCGGTCTTTCTGTCGCCCTTTTCGGTGTACTTATCGTCATACTTTCCTGTGAGGAGTATAACGGTGTCACCGGTTTTTACGTGAACATTATTCATGATCGAATGACACCTCCATTAAAGTACCTCGGGTGCAAGGCTGAGGATCTTTGTATAATCCTTATCGCGAAGTTCCTTTGCAACCGGTCCGAAAATACGTGTTCCCTTCGGATTCTTATCTTCCTTGATTATTACAGCAGCGTTCTCATCGAAACGGATATATGTTCCGTCATCACGTCTGAGACCCTTTGCTGAACGAACTATAACTGCCTTTACAACGTCGCCCTTCTTTACAACGCCACCGGGTGTTGCTTTCTTAACGGAAGCTACTACAACGTCACCGATATTTGCATATCTGCGGCGTGTACCACCCAGAACTCTGATACACATAAGCTCCTTAGCTCCTGTGTTATCAGCGACTTTAAGATAAGTCTGCATCTGTATCACAGCGAGTTCCTCCTTTCAAGCATAAAGCTTTCTATCAAAAATTACTTTGCCTTTTCAAGTATATTGACTACACGCCATCTCTTATCCTTTGAAAGCGGACGTGTTTCCATGACCTCAACGCGATCGCCTATTCTGCACTCATTCTGTTCATCATGAGCCTTAAGCTTTACTGTGCGCTTGATGATCTTCTTATACAGCGGGTGTTTAACGTTATCAACGATAGCAACTACGACGGTCTTATCCATCTTATCGCTTACAACCTTACCTACTCTTGTTTTCCTAAGGTTTCTCTCATCAGACATTAGCTAAATCCTCCCTTTCTTACTGCTGCGCAAGCTCTGACTGACGCAGAGTTGTTTTAATGCGGGCAATATCCTTCTTTACAGCCTTAAGACGAGCTGTATTATCGAGCTGATTTATTGCAAGCTGAAAGCGGAGCGCAAAAAGCTCTTCCTTCAAGCTGACGAGCTTCTCGTTGAGCTCTTCAACAGACATTTCTCTGATCTCAGATGCCTTCATTACTGCTCCCCTCCTTCTTCCTTGCGAACAAACTTACACTTGATAGGAAGCTTATGTGAAGCAAGACGGAGTGCCTCCTTTGCAGTTTCCTCAGGGATACCTGCAATCTCGAAAAGAACTCTGCTCTGCCGGGCTTTACTACAGCTACCCAGTATTCCGGTGAACCCTTACCTGAACCCATTCGTGTTTCAGCGGGCTTTTCTGTGATAGGCTTGTCAGGGAATATCTTGATCCAAACCTGACCGCCTCTCTTGATATAACGAGTCATCGCGATACGGGCAGCCTCTATCTGATTAGAGGTGATCCATGCAGGCTCCTGTGCCTGAAGACCAAAATCACCGTATGTTACAGTATTACCTCTGTAAGCCTTACCTGTAAGACGACCTCTGTGTACTCTTCTGTACTTTACTCTCTTTGGAAGCAGCATTACTGGTTACCTCCTTCTCTTTTAGCAGCATCGCGGTTTCTTCCGTTGCCAGCAGCATTGAAGCCGCCGCGTCTGTTGCCGCCGTCGCGTCTGTTGTTGTCATCGTGACGACGTCTGTTGTTGTTTCTTGCATCGGGCTTCTTGTTGAAGCGCTCTCTCTTCTCTGCTGCCTTTGCAGCGTCGCCCTTGAGAACTTCGCCCTTGTATATCCAAACCTTTACGCCGATCTTGCCGTATGTTGTGTTTGCCTCAGCAAAACCATAGTCGATATCAGCACGGATAGTCTGAAGCGGGATCGTACCCTCGTGATAGCTCTCGCTTCTTGCAATTTCTGCACCAGCGAGTCTGCCGCCGCACTTGACCTTGATACCCTTTGCGCCGAGACGCATTGTTCTTCCGATAGACTGCTTCATAGCACGTCTGAAGGAAATTCTGTTTTCAAGATCAAGAGCGATCTTTTCTGCAACGAGCTGTGCATCAAGATCAGGCTGCTTAACTTCAACGATGTTTACGAATACCTGCTTACCCATCATAGCTTCGAGCTTAACTCTAAGCTTTTCGATTTCTGCGCCCTGTCTGCCGATTACGATACCGGGCTTAGCGCAGTGGATGTGGATTCTTACCTTATCGGCAAAACGCTCGATCTCGATCTTGGGAACACCTGCTGCATACAAGTTCTTCTTAATGAATTTACGAACATTGTAATCCTCAACGAGAGTGTTGCCGAAATCTGCCTTATTGGCATACCAGCGTGAATCCCAATCCTTAATAACGCCGACACGAAGACCGTGCGGATTAACTTTCTGGCCCATCTTTCAAACCTCCTTGGGATTATTCTTTTTCTTTAAGAACAACTGTGATGTGTGATGTTCTCTTTAAAACTCTGAATGCTCTGCCCTGAGCTCTCGGTCTGATCCTCTTCATTGTTGCACCGGGTGTAACGAAGCATTCAGACACATAGAGGTCATCCTTATTCATGCTGAAATTGTTCTCAGCATTTGCCTGAGCGGACTTTAAAAGCTTTGCAACGATAGGACTTGCAGCCTTCGGAGTAAGATCTAAAGTAGCCAGTGCGATGTCAACAGGCTTGTTTCTGATAAGATCAAGTACGATCTGTACCTTTCTGGGTGATATGCGAGCATTTCTTAAATAAGCTCTTGCTTCCATCTGAACTCCTCCTTCCGCTTATTTACCGTTGTTAGATGTCTTGGATCCGGCGTGACCCTTATAAGTTCTTGTAGGTGCAAACTCACCGAGCTTGTGACCTACCATATCCTCTGTTACATAAACCGGAACGTGCTTGCGTCCGTCATGAACAGCAAATGTGTGTCCTACGAATTCAGGGAAGATCGTTGAAGAACGGCTCCATGTCTTGAGAACCTTCTTCTCTCCCGCCTCATTCATTGCAACAACTCTCTTAAGGAGAACCTCCTGGACGTATGGTCCCTTTTTAATACTTCTGCTCATTTAGTAAGTTCCTCCTTTCAGATTACTTGCCGTTGCGGCGCTTTACGATAAACTTATCGGTTCTGTGGTGCTTCTTACGTGTCTTATATCCAAGAGCAGGCTTACCCCAAGGAGTAACAGGTCCGGGACGTCCGACAGGTGACTTACCTTCACCACCGCCGTGCGGGTGATCGTTCGGGTTCATGACAGAACCGCGGACTGTAGGTCTCCAGCCCATGTTACGAACTCTACCTGCTTTACCGTAGTTTACGTTTTCGTGGTCGATGTTTGAAACAACACCGATAGCCGCCTTACAGCCGAGAGCGATCTTTCTCATCTCGCCCGAAGGAAGTCTTACGAGAGCATATCCGTCTTCCTTACCCATGAGCTGTGCCATGTTTCCTGCGCTTCTTACGAGCTGTGCGCCCTTGCCGGGATAAAGCTCGATAGCGTGGATAAATGTACCAACGGGGATGTCTGCGAGCTTGAGTGCGTTGCCGGGCTTGATATCAGCCTCGGGACCCGACTCGATCTTATCGCCGACCTTGAGTCCGTCAGGAGCAAGGATGTATCTCTTCTCGCCGTCCTCGTACTGAACGAGTGCGATGAATGCGCTTCTGTTCGGATCATACTCAAGAGTAAGAACATTAGCGATCATGTTATCCTTATCGCGCTTGAAATCTATGATGCGGTACTTTCTTCTGTTACCGCCGCCTCTGTGGCGAACTGTTATTCTGCCGTAGCTGTTTCTTCCCGACTTCTTCTTAAGGGGTTCGAGAAGGCTCTTCTCCGGCTCAACCTTTGACAG
>ONLC01000260.1 GCA_900318545.1 uncultured Eubacteriales bacterium | reverse complement strand
CCGAAGCGCTTTTGAAACGCTTCGGGGTAAAACTTCTATATGGGTATCCGTCATATGACCTGCCATTTCATATTAAAATATATCATGAATAAGACTTTATGTCAAGATATTTTTTCTAAGGCTCAATTACCTCAACATCATTGCTGTTAAGGCGTTCAGCCTCTTCCTCGGCAACTCTCTTGATAGCTTCTTCTCTGGACTTTTCGAGAGCGTCCTTCATGTCCTTGCCCAAAAATTCGGGCAGTGACATTCCTGCCTGCTCAAACAGATCGTTCAGAGGGGGAACGCTCTTCATCAGTCCGCTCAAAAAGTTAGCTGTCGAGCCTCCGCCCTGTCCGCCGTTCTGACCGCTGTCCCATACGGTGATCTTGTCGATCTTGATGTTCTTGATAGCTTCTACCTGTATAGCTATCAGCTGCTCCATCTTGTCAGCGATGATGAGTCTTACCGCTGCATCGGCATCGCCGCCTGCTGCTGCAACTATCTGTCTCAGACCTTCAGCCTGCTTGGTCAGTATCTCCTGATTACCCTTAGCCTCAGCCTCCATCTTAGCGAAGATAGCGTCAGCCTCACCCTTAGCCTTGCGTCTTGTTACCTCAGCCTGTGCCTCAGCTTCGATCTCAGCCTGCTGCTTGGAGATCTCAGCCTTTACGATAACATCAGCCTTCTGTGTAGCCTTTTCCAGTTCAGCTCTTGTAAGCTCTGCTTCCTGCTGAGCGATGTATGCTTCCTGCTTAGCTTTAGCAGCCTGAACTGCCTCGGCAGCGGTAGCCTTACGCAGTGACTCGGCTTCTCTCTCTCTTCTTTCAGCCTCAGACTGTGCCACAGCTACCTTAGCATCGTTCTCACCTCTGATAGCGTCAGCATTTGCAGCAGCGACCTCGATCCTCTGCTCCTTCTGAGCATGAGACTGACCGATCTCACCATCTCTGTGCTTTTCAGCAACGCTCTTCTTAGCGTCATTGATAGCCTTAGCAGCTGCTTCCTTACCCAGAGCTTCCAGGTATCCGCTCTCATCGGTGATATCTGTAACGTTAACGTTTATTAGCTTCAGACCGATCTTTTTTAGCTCGATCTCAACGTTGTTCGATACTGCCAGCAGGAACTTATCTCTGTCGGAGTTGATCTCCTCGATATCCATAGTAGCAATGATAAGTCTCAGCTGACCGAAGATGATATCCTTAGCCAGTTCCTGTATCTCGATCATTTTCAGTCCCAGAAGTCTTTCTGCAGCGTTCTGCATAACGCCGGGTTCAGTGGAGATACCTACTGTAAATCTTGAAGGAACATCTATACGGATGTTCTGCTTTGAAAGTGCGTTTTTCAGGTCAACATTTATGGATATAGGTGTCAGATCCATATATTCATAAGACTGTATAACCGGTACTATGAATGCCGCACCACCGTGGATACAGCGTGCGCTCCTTGCCTGACCGTTCTTGTCCATGCCGACTTTACCGTAGATGACCAGCACCTTGTCCGAAGGGCACTTTCTGTATCTTGAAAGAATTGCCATCAGTGCTGCGAATAATACTGCAACTATAATGCAGATAATGATAACAGTTTCCATTCCCATAACCATTCTCCTCGTCTTTAATGTAAATATTTTAGGTGATAAGTTGTCTCTTTTTCTTTATGAATGTTGTCTCTTTCTTTTGTTTATATCTCTTTATACTATAGTTTTATCTGTCTTTTCCGCAGGTGAGCTTATTTGCTACATCGGTAAGTACCCGTGAATTGTTTGCCGAACGTTTCATAACGGTATACGGACTTCTGAAGTATGTTGTTCATGTTCTTCTCCTTTATTTTTCGGATGTGTTATATCCGCATTTTTCGACAATCATATCTTTGTACTTATCATGTGCTTTATCGTCATCTGGGTCGAAGTTAACTTTTTCACCGCCTGCGACATATATTTTATTTTTATCAATTTCCTCAAAACCTTTTTCCTCGCCACTTAGTGTGCGTACTGTACAGCAATAATTTCCTCCGAAGTCCGAAGCAGCCGCATATTCTTGGCATAAAGCTTCTGCTTTTTCAGTAAATTCATCTATCATATCATATTTGCTTTCATCGGTTATATCGATATTTACGCGAAAAACAAAGGTTTTGATATCTGCGGCTGAATCCATATCGATATCTGATAATACAGGGCAATTTTCGGGTGATAAGTATTCAGATACCTTGTCATTGTTACGATATCTATATTGGGTATAACCTGCCGCGTAATCAAAAGCTGATATATTGATCGTATATCCATCGCCATTTACTCTATGTGAACTGTCATGATCACGTTCTGCTTCAAAATACTTAGGCAGTATATTATCGATTATATCATCGTTTACTATGTTGTATATCTGTAACGAAAACGCTGTCATCATAGCACCGTCTGATTTAGTATATCTGTTTCTTATGTATTCGCTCAGACTTTCATCTTGATACCAATTAAGATAACCCTCTCCGCTGTTAAGTTCAAGGTGTCTTTCGTTGCCGTTTTTATCCTTGTATTCAATATCATAATCTTTCATTATGGAAGGAATTTTCAGCGGAGCGTCATCATCGGTACCAAACTCGCTATCAGTAACGGTTATCTTGTAATCTCCCTTAAAAGTCTTGTCAAAGAGATCTTTGTATCTCTTCTCATAGTCGATGCCTCTACACCATGAAAACCATATCCCACCTGCAACACCCAAAACGGCTGCTGCAGCTATCAGTGCGGCTTTTGCTTTTGTTTTCATTCAAATTACCTCTTCTCTCTTTTTTGCTT
>ONLC01000177.1 GCA_900318545.1 uncultured Eubacteriales bacterium | reverse complement strand
CAGACCCGGTAAGCCCACCTCCGATTACCTCAAGAAGTGCTTCGGAAAGATCACTCTTGTCGGAGCTGTGTTCCTCGGTGTCATCGCTATATTCCCGATCATCTTTACTGTGATCACCGGACTCAATATAGCAATGGGCGGTACCTCGATACTCATCGTAGTTGCGGTTGCACTTGAAACAGCAAGAACTATGGAGTCTCAGATGATGATGCGTCATCACAGAGGCTTCCTTGAATAAACACCCGATCGATCAACTTGAAAGGAGTTAGTTATGAACATTATTCTTTTAGGCGCTCCCGGTGCGGGCAAGGGTACTCAGGCAGAGGTCATCTGCAAGGAGCTTGGTATCCCCACCATTTCGACAGGTAATATGCTCAGAGCTGCTGTTAAGGCAGGCACTGAGTACGGTCTGAAGGCAAAGGCTGCTATGGACGCAGGTGCTCTCGTTTCAGACGACATCGTTATCGGTATCCTCAAGGACAGAATCGCTGAGCCCGATGCTCAGAATGGTTACATTCTTGACGGCTTCCCGAGAACAGTTCCTCAGGCTGAGGCTCTCGATAATATGGGAGTTCAGATCGATAAGGTAGTTGAGATCTTCGTCCCCGACGAAATGATCAAGAGAAGAGTAACAGGAAGAAGAGTTTGCCTCGACTGCGGTGCTACCTACCACATCGACTACAAGGCTCCCAAGGTGGAGGACGTTTGCGATGTCTGCGGAAAGCCCCTCGTTATCAGAAAGGACGACCAGCCTGAAACAGTAGTCAGCAGACTCGAAACATACCACAAAACAACAGCTCCCCTCAAGGACTACTATGAGAAGCAGGGCAAGCTTGTTTCCATCGACGGAACCAAAGACGTTGCCACTACCTCTCAGCTCGTTCTTGACGCACTCAAGGGCTGATAGAAAGTCAGGATCAAATGATCTGCTTAAAATCACAAAAAGAGATCGAAAAGCTGCGTAAGGCAAACAGGATCACCGCAGAGGCTCTCCTTTATGCAGGGGAGTGCTTAAAGCCGGGCATGACTACCTACGAGCTCGATAAGCTCATTGAAAGGTACTACGCCTCTCACGGAACAAGGTCGGGCTTCAAGGGCTATGACGGCTTCCCGGGATCGGCTTGTATATCTGTGAATGATGAGGTCATTCACGGTATACCCGGACCGAGAAAAATAAATGAGGGCGATATCGTATCAATTGATACGGGTGCTATCATTGACGGCTACTACGGGGATTCCTGCAAAACCTTTGCCTGCGGAAAGATTTCCGATGACGTTCAGGCATTGCTTGATTCGACTGAACATAGCCTTATGCTCGCAGTCGATATGGTGAAGCCCGGTGTAAGGATCGGAGATATAGGTGCAGCTATTCAGAAGTATAATGAGGACAGAGGCTTTTCTGTTGTAAGAGAGTTTGTCGGCCACGGCCTCGGCAAGGATATGCACGAGGACCCCGAAATACCTAATTTCGGCAAGGCAGGACACGGAATCAGACTGGTGGCAGGTATGGTGATCTGCATTGAGCCCATGATTAATATGGGTACTGCAAAGATCAGGATCATGCCGGACGGCTGGACCGTTAAAACTCAGGACGGAAAGTGGTCCGCTCATTTCGAGCACGCCATCGCTGTTACTCAGGACGGGGCTGTTATTCTCAGCAGACCCTGACGGAGGACACAGCGTGGATATAAAGATCGGTACTGTTGTCAGAGCTTTGGCAGGCCGTGAAAAGGACAGGTACTTCGTTGCAGTGGCTGTCAGCGGCGGCTTTGTGTATATCGCAGACGGGAAGGAGCGAAAGCTCTCTTCACCGAAGAAGAAAAACATAAAGCACATTTCACCTGTCAATGACTTTATTGATACAGACGGACTTACAGACAGGAAATTAAGACAACTGATGAGCTCGTATCTGACCCGGACGAGCGATCAGCAGGACCGTGACCTTTAGGAGGTATTCAAATGTCAA
The DNA here is from genome assembly GCA_900318545.1 of uncultured Eubacteriales bacterium. Classification (GTDB taxonomy): domain Bacteria; phylum Bacillota; class Clostridia; order Oscillospirales; family Ruminococcaceae; genus Hominimerdicola. The sequence goes on along the minus strand of ONLC01000177.1, from coordinate 2,988 downwards.
AGGAAGATATGATCGAAGTTGAAGGCCTTGTCATTGAGGCTAAGCCCAATGCCACATTTCTTGTGGAGCTTTCAAACGGCCATAAGATCCTTGCTCATATTTCGGGTAAGCTGAGAATGAACTACATTCGTATAGTTCCCGGAGATAAGGTCAAGGTCGAGATGTCGCCTTATGACCTGACCAAAGGAAGGATCACCTGGAGAGCTAAGTAAGCTCGTAAGGGTATTTTCAGCAGAGGGGTATTTCCCCGATGCTACGTTTACTAATCGAAGGAGGTATTCTAATGAAAGTAAGACCTTCAGTTAAGCCTATCTGCGAGAAGTGCAAGGTGATCAAGAGAAAGGGCAAGATCATGGTTATCTGCCAGAATCCCAAGCACAAGCAGCGTCAGGGCTAACAGGAACTTTAATGGAGGTGCAGCTAAATAATGGCTCGTATTGCTGGTATAGACCTGCCGAAGGATAAGAGAATTGAGGTAGCCCTCACCTATATCTACGGCATCGGTCAGAAGACTGCTACTAAGATCCTCAAGGAAACAGGAGTAGATCCTGATGTCAGAGTGAAGAACATGGACGAGGATGACGTAGCAAAGCTTCGTGAATATATTGATCACAACTTAACAGTTGAGGGTGACCTCAGAAGAAACGTTGCTCTTAACATCAAGAGACTTACCGAGATCGGTTGCTACAGAGGTCTGCGTCACCGCAGAGGTCTGCCCGTAAGAGGACAGAGAACAAAGACCAATGCAAGAACTCGCAAGGGTCCTGTTAAGACGATCGCAAATAAGAAGAAGTAAGGAGGGTGTGAACAATGGCTCAGCCTAAGAAGAAGACGACTATCCGTCGCCGTCGTGAAAGAAAGAACATTGAACAGGGACAGGTTCATATCCAGTCTACTTTCAATAACACTATCGTTACCATTACCGATATGCAGGGTAACGCGATCTCATGGGCATCAGCAGGCGGCCTCGGTTTCAGAGGCTCAAAGAAGTCCACTCCGTTCGCAGCTCAGACCGCAGCAGAGACTGCAGCAAGAGCAGCTAAGGAGCACGGCCTCAAGACTGTTGAGGTTTATGTAAAGGGTCCGGGAGCAGGAAGAGAAGCTGCTATCAGAGCTCTCCAGTCTGAGGAGCTTGAGGTAAAGCTTATCAAGGACGTTACTCCTATCCCTCACAATGGTTGCCGTCCGCCTAAGAGACGTAGAGTCTAGTAAAATCGTATTTGAGTTTTTTAGTTTACTCAAAGTCGGGTAAGGATTTTTCCTAAGACCCGATACAACATTGAAAACGGAGGTCATTAATTATGGCAGTAAGCAGAGAACCTATCCTCAAGAGATGTAAGGCTCTTGGGATCAGCCCTATGGTTATGGGTGTAGCTAAGGAGACTAAGCGTGACCCTAACGCAAACAAGAGAAGAAAGGTTTCCGAGTACGGACTCCAGCTGAAGGAGAAGCAGAAGCTGAAGTTTATCTACGGTATGCTCGAGAAGCAGTTCCATCACTACTTTGAGCTCGCTCAGAAGATGGAAGGCCAGGCCGGTGTAAACCTGATCACACTTTGCGAGTCAAGACTCGACAACGTTGTTTTCAGAATGGGCCTTGCTATGACCAGAAGAGAGGCTCGTCAGCTCGTTGTTCACGGTCACTTTGACGTAAACGGCAAGAGAGTTGACATTCCTTCCTACAGGATCAAAGAGGGCGACGTTATCTCCCTCAGAGAGAAGAGCAAGAAGAGCGAGAAGTTCAAGCAGATCATCGAAGCTACAGCAGGCAGAGTAACTCCTACATGGCTTGACGTAAATAAGGACGCTCAGACAGCTAAGGTCGTTCGTATGCCTAACAAGGAAGACCTTGACTACGAGATCGAGGAACACCTCATCGTCGAGCTGTATTCTAAATAATTGATAGTTGTTCTCTGGGTGCGAAGACGGCTCATCGGGTCGCTTCGTGCGGCAGAGATATCCTTGATATGTTTTGGATAGGCATTACAACAGTAACAATCGAGATAAAACAGGAGGGTTTTAAATGCTTGAGAAAATAGAAAAGCCAGAAATCGAAACAGCCGAGCTTACAAGCAACGGAACTTACGGAAGATTCGTTCTCGAGCCTCTGGAGCGTGGCTATGGTATAACTCTCGGAAACAGTCTGAGACGTGTACTGCTCTCCTCTTTGCCGGGTGTTGCCGTTACATCTGTTAAGATCGACGGTGTACACCACGAACTATCAACTATCCCCGGGGTAAAGGAAGACGTAACAGAGATCATTCTTAACCTCAAGGGATTAACTGCTAAGCTTTACGGCGAAGGCCCTAAGACCATATATGTTGAGGCCGAGGGCGAGTGCGTTGTAACAGCAGGCGATATCAAGACCGATTCTGAGGTTGATATCCTTGTGCCTGATATGCACATCGCAACACTGGGCCCCGGAGCTAAGCTCTATATGGAGATCGTTGTTGACAGAGGCAGAGGCTATGTATCCGCTGAGAAGAACAAGTCCTTAATGCCTAATGCACCGATAGGCGTCATCGCTGTGGACAGTATTTATACGCCGGTACTGAAGGTGAACTACACTGTAGATAATACCCGTGTAGGCCAGATCACCGACTTTGATAAGCTCACCCTGGAGGTATGGACCGACGGTACTATCTCCGCAAAGGAAGCTGTATCAATGGCAGCCAAACTCCTCAACGAGCATCTTAATCTCTTCGTAGATCTGTCAGAAGAGACAAATGTAGTTGAGATCATGGTTGAAAAAGACGAAAAGGGTAAAGAAAAGATCCTGGAGATGACCATTGAGGAACTTGACTTATCCGTGCGTTCGTTCAACTGCTTGAAGCGTGCAGGAATTAACACGGTCAATGACTTGATCGAGAAGTCCGCTGAAGAGATGATGAAGGTAAGAAACCTTGGCAAGAAGTCATTTGACGAGGTCAGGGAGAAGCTTCATTCGTTAGGCTACGAGCTTAATTCAGAGGAAGATAACTAAAGAATA
>ONLC01000233.1 GCA_900318545.1 uncultured Eubacteriales bacterium | reverse complement strand
CGTGGGCTGCGTTCTTTTAGGTTCCGAGGACGGCATCAAGGAGGGCTCATCAGTTAAGAGAACGGGAAATATCGTTTCTGTTCCCGTAGGCGAGGCTATGCTCGGAAGAGTAGTTGATGCTCTCGGTCATCCTATCGACGGAAAGGGAGCAGTCCTCACCGAGGAGACAAGGCCTATTGAGAGCCCTGCCTACGGTATTATTACAAGGCAGTCCGTAAACAGACCTCTGCAGACGGGTATCAAGGCTATTGACTCCATGATACCGATAGGAAGAGGTCAGCGTGAGCTTATTATCGGAGACAGACAGACGGGTAAAACCTCTATCGCTCTCGATACTATAATCAATCAGAAGGGCAAGGACGTTATCTGCGTTTATGTGGCTATCGGTCAGAAGAGATCTACAGTCGCAAACGTGGTTGATACCCTCGAGAAGAACGACGCTATGAGCTACTCTATCGTGGTTTCGGCAACGGCTTCCGAGATGGCACCGCTGCAGTATATAGCTCCTTATTCGGGAGTTGCTATAGCTGAGTACTTCATGCAGCAGGGTAAAGATGTTCTCTGCGTTTATGATGACCTCTCAAAGCACGCTGTAGCTTACAGAACTATGTCGCTGCTCCTGCAAAGACCTACAGGAAGAGAAGCATACCCCGGAGATGTATTCTATCTCCATTCAAGGCTTCTGGAGCGTGCCTGCTGCCTGAACAAGGACTACGGCGGAGGCTCTATCACAGCACTGCCTATAATTGAAACTCAGGCAGGTGACGTATCGGCTTATATACCGACAAACGTTATCTCCATTACAGACGGTCAGATCTTCCTCGAGAGTGAGCTCTTCTTCTCAGGTGTAAGACCTGCTGTAAACCCCGGTATCTCGGTATCCCGTGTAGGAGGCTCGGCACAGATAAAGGCTATGAAGAAGGTTTCGGGACCGCTGAAGCTTCTCTACTCTCAGTACAGAGAGCTGCAGTCCTTCTCGCAGTTCGGCTCAGACCTTGACAAGGATACCAAGGAAAGACTTGCTCAGGGCGAGCGTATCGTTGAGGTGCTCAAGCAGGGCAAGACCAGTCCTCTCGATGTTGAGAAGCAGGTCGTTATCATATATGCGGTTGTAAATAACTACCTTAAAGACATCAAGGTTTCCGATATCTCAGAGTATGAGAAGGACCTTCTGAATTACATTGATGAGTCTCACCCCGATATTTATTCCTCTATCAGGGAGACGGGCGAGCTTACCGATGAGAACGAGGCAGCCCTCAAAGAGGTGCTGACAGCTTACGCTCAGAAGTTTTTACAGACTAAATAAAGAGGTGCGAAATGGCTACCGCTAATATGAAAGACGTAAAGCGGCGGATAAAGAGCGTTGAGAGCACGATGCAGATAACTAAGGCTATGCAGCTGGTCGCTTCATCAAAGCTCAGGCGTGCAAAGGATCGGGCAGTTGCTGCTCAGCCCTTCTTCCAGACGCTTTATAACACTATGTGCGATATAAGCGCCGATTACAGCTTTACATCTGTTTTTACAAAAAAGAAATTCTTAAACTCCACTCTCCTTGTTGTTATCGCAGGAGACAGAGGCCTTGCTGGCGGCTTTAACCATAATGTGCTCAAAATGGCACAGGAGGCGGCAGATGAGATACTCGCAACAGGCGGAGAGTGCCACATAATGGCGATAGGTAAAAAGGCAGTTGAGTTCTTTGAGAAAAGGGATTATGACCTTACCGACAGGTATCCCGGTATTGCCGAAACTATTACCACCGAGGCTATTATGGATATAGCCGAGATAATAGTAGAGCGTTTCAGGAGCCGTGACTTTGACAAGGTGGAGCTTGTGTATACTACCTTCGTGTCAGCTATGACGCAGGAGCCTATGAAGCTTCAGATACTGCCTGTTGAGAACCTCGACAAGGCGAAAAAGACCAAGGCCGAAACTATGTATGACCCCTCTCCCGAGGAGGTATTTGACGGTATGATACCCGATTATATCGGCGGTATGCTCTATGCGGCGATACTTGATTCGTTTGCTTCCGAGCAGGCATCGAGAAGAACTGCTATGGAGTCTGCAACTGATAACGCAGGCGAGATGATCGACAAGCTGTCCCTTATGTACAACCGTGCAAGACAGGCTCAGATAACACAGGAGATCACCGAGATAAGCTCGGCTCAGATAGGCAAATAAAAGCGGCACTGTCCGCAGTAATTGGAATACATAAACGAAAGGGTTATGACCAATGAGTGAGAAAAATATTGGAAAGGTAGTGCAGATAGTCGGAGCCGTTGTCGATGTAAGATTCGACAAGGATAGGCTTCCCGACCTTCTGAACGCTATAGAGATCGACAATAACGGCACGAAGATCGTTGCCGAGGTCGCTCAGCATATAGGCGATGACGTTGTAAGATGTATCGCTATGAGCTCGACTGACGGACTGGTCAGAGGTACCGACGCTGTCGATACGGGCAAGGCTATCTCCGTTCCTGTAGGAAAGGAGACTCTGTCGAGAATGTTCAACCTTCTCGGTGAGCCCGTAGATGAGCTCCCTCCGCCCGAAACAAAGGAGCGCTGGGAGATACACAGAGAGCCGCCCTCCTATGAGGAGCAGTCGGCATCAAATGAGATACTTGAAACAGGCATTAAGGTAATTGACCTTATCGCACCTTACCTGAAGGGAGGAAAGATAGGTCTGTTCGGCGGTGCAGGCGTTGGCAAGACGGTCCTTATTCAGGAGCTTATCAATAACGTTGCCAATCAGCACGGCGGTATCTCAGTATTCACAGGCGTTGGTGAGCGTACCCGTGAGGGTAATGACCTCTACAACGAGATGAAGGAGTCGGGCGTTATCGACAAGACCGTTCTCGTGTACGGTCAGATGAATGAGCCGCCCGGAGCAAGAATGAGAGTAGGTCTTTCGGGACTGACTATGGCTGAGTACTTCCGTGATGTTGAGCATCAGGACGTGCTGCTGTTCATCGACAACATATTCAGATTTACTCAGGCAGGCTCTGAGGTGTCCGCTCTGCTCGGACGTATGCCCTCTGCCGTTGGCTATCAGCCGACCCTCGCTACCGAGATGGGTCAGCTTCAGGAGCGTATAACCTCTACTACAAAGGGTTCTATCACATCGGTACAGGCTGTTTATGTACCTGCCGATGACCTTACTGACCCTGCTCCTGCAACTACATTCGCTCACCTTGATGCAACTACCGTTCTTTCAAGAAGCATTTCCTCGCTCGGTATTTACCCTGCCGTTGATCCGCTGGAGTCGTCATCA
>ONLC01000054.1:10522-18501 GCA_900318545.1 uncultured Eubacteriales bacterium | reverse complement strand
GTCTTTACAGTAACCCTTCCGTAGCCCGAAACATCAGCCTCGTCAACTGTGGAGATCGCATATATCTCAGCCGAGGTCGTGCCAGCGGGGAGAGTTACGGTGTAGTTGTAGGTGCTCTTGCTGAAGGCAGGGGAGAGCGCAGCACCGATTACCTTCAGTGTTTTAAGAGTGCTGTCCGAGCTGCCGCTGTCCGAGGGCTTAGGGCAGGCTGTGGCTGGCATATTGTTGTATATCGGGATAAGGAACTCCATAGCACTGCTCTTTATCTCGTCCGAGTAGGCATTTTTAAGGCTTACAGCCTCAGTAGCCTGACCGTTCACGCAGGTCATGTACTGGTGGTAGTAGTAGCCGTTGCCGCCGTCGGTCATATCAAACTTTTGTAGATAGAGAGTGTTCTGAGCCTTGGTGATATATCCGCTTCCGACAAAGATAGCACCGCCCAGTATAGACTTATACTGATTGGTCCACGGGAGCATAAGGTCGGGATTGTATGTTTTAGCGTACTTTGCCCCCATAGCCTGAGCGTCCATAGTTGAGGTCGCATAGGCGTTGATGTCAAAGAAATTGAAGTAGCCCTGATATCCGGGGACAGTTCCCAGCGACTGCGGAGCACCGTAAGTGCCCTGCTCGTTCAGAGCCCTTGAAGCAAGGTGATAGGGCGATACTCCCGAAAGCTTAGCAGCTTCCATGAATGTAGCCGAGTAGGACTTTACAGCGCCTGTATCGGGGCAGGTGTAGTTACCGCTCATAAATGTGCCCGAGAGTATCTTCTTCACACCTGCCTCTGTCTGATATGCAGAGTTGTATGCCTGATTCTCAAACATAAAGATGTAGGTATCGTTAATAAAGTTTCTCGGATCCATATAGTGCATGATTATAGACTTTGATGCCGCCTGCCAGTACCAGCCGTCAAGACCGTACCAGTAGCCCTCATCATAGTTGTAGGCACCCTTCTCCATTGACTTCCATGAGGCGGGAGCACTGTCATATATAAGGTTGCGTCCGAGGACACATTCCTCTGAAACTGCGGTGTTCCAGTCTATGCCGAGCTTCTGGGCGGTGAATTTCCAGTTCGGGTGCAAAGAGTGCATAGTCCTGAGGTAGGGCTTGTAGCTCTCGGGGAAGCCCTGCTGGGTCATGTAGGTTTCAAAGTCGGAGCTTGAAGCTGTCGCTGTGCTGCTCACTGAGCTTGAAGCTGTACTGCCCGAGGTGCTTGTCACTTGTATGTAGTTTGATGCACAGTAGCCCGAAATGTTCCCTGCGGTTATCTTGTACCAGACACCGCCGTCCGAGGCCTTCGCCGAGCCCGTGATCGTGACTGTAGTGCCGTTTTTGATCGTGCCGACTATGCTGTAGCCTGTTCCTGCTCCTGAGCGTACATTTAATAAATCCGCAGTACACTTTCCCGTCTGGTTTGCGGCAAAAACGCCGACCGCACTGTATAAGCTCATCACTGCGAGCATTACCAGTGCCGTCAGCACAGACAAATATTTTCTGCCCATTTTTACACCTCTCCGAGTATTCTCAATTCCGTTTTTTTACACAAGCCTTCTGTACGTTTTTTTGTATGTTGTACAAAAGATTACACTTATTATAATCTCTTTTTTGGGGCTTGTCAACTGTGATTTTGTTCATTATAAATTTACATTTCGGATTTCTGTATAATTTTCAATTTATTACATTTTGATTACAATACATTTTGTGGCTGTCCTGTTTTTTACCCATATATCTTGTGATTGAGTTGTTCGATCGGTAAAATGTCCAAATATTTGACGGATTTTTCGTTAGTTTTGCTCTTGACGAATAAGATGATATAATGTATACTTTTAATTGCTGAATGTGAAGATTTTTGGACAATTGCGTAAAGTGTACGAATTTTTGTTCTTTTTATGTCAGTAAAATAATGATTATAATTTTTAACTTTATCGAAAATAAATACAAATGTTCGTTTTATTGGACATTTTTTATTTTTGGAAAAGGGGGATATCAATGAAAAAACTGAAAGTATGCAGACCTGCACTTGCGGCATCGACTGCGTTTCTTATGCTCTCATCAGTGGTTGCTATGGCAGCTTCGGCATCTGGAACGAACGAGATAAAGCTTCGCAGTGACAAGGTATCGGCCAATGTTGGTGATACTATTAATGTAACAGCCTCTATCGCACCGGACAAGACAGGTGTTGCAGGCTTTACGCTTGATCTGCATTTTGACCCCAAGGATGTAAGCGTTTATATCCCTACTGAGGAAGAGCTGAGCAGCAAGTATGATCTTTCGGGCAGCTTTACAGTAATTACAAACTACAGTGCATCGGACAGCTATGTCAAGATCGTCGGAGCTAATCTTAAGGGTCAGAATGTTACATCTGAGAACGATATAGCACTTGCAACCTTCACTGTAAACGATACAACTGACGGTAAAGCTGATTTCTGGGTAGAGGTTGAAACCCTTATCACTGAGAACGGTGAGAACTATGTTTCCGCAGCCTATTCAGCACCTACTGAGCAGAAGCCGATAGCGGTATCTGTTGCAGATGCAGGAAAGGCTCAGGAAGAGGAAAAGACCGACCTTAAAGAAGAGATCGACAAGCTCCGTGAGGAGAAGGGTCTTACCGATGAGGAAGAGGGAGAGAAGAAAAACTATGTGGTTTCCTCGCCCGACCCCGAGACCTTCTCTAAGGAGCAGGGAGATAAGATCAACTATGTTGTAAGCACTCCCGACAGCACAGCATCGAATGATACTACTCAGGCGGTATCTGATGATACTCAGGCAGTTTCAGAAACAACTCAGCCTGTTCAGCCTTCACAGACCGAGCAGCAGGAGACTGTTGTTCAGCAGCCTGTAAATATGAACGAGGCAGCAGATGCACTCTTCAAGTATGTGGCAGGAGCATCGGGCTTTGCAAGCGAGCAGACGGTTCAGTACAATTTCAGACTGTCCGAGGCAAATATCGACTATTCGCAGCTTTACAATATCAATGTAAATGTTAAAACCACAGGTCAGGTTGGCGGAGCGGTAGGTGCTCTTAAAAACGGCGAGTGGGTAAGCGAGATCGCAAGAACCTACGAGGCGGGAGAGACAGTATGGTCTTACGATAATGTTGACCCGAACACAACAAGCGATCAGGTATTCGTTCAGCTTTATACAATGAGCCCGAACACATCGTTTGAGATCGAGTCTATTGACATTATCAATGTTAATACCTATGAAACAGCTGCTCACATTACAACGGGCGGAGAGTCCGAGGGGCTTTCGGGGCTTTCAGGAGATCAGCTTATAGAAGCAGGCGTTGTTGGTGAAACTGAGGTAGTGGCAAACCAGCCTGCGACTATTGCAGTAAATATCGGTGAAGCAACTCCTGATGCTGTTGAAAATAAGGAAAATGCAGCAACGCTTTCAAACGGTGATGATGTGCAGACAGTTCCCGAGGACGGCAAGTCAGAGAATGAGACTGAGATAATCCCTGTTGGCGATACAACCGTACCGACCGAGGGTGACACTCAGGGCAGCACAGCAGCACCTGCCGAGAGTTCAGCAGCTCCCACACAGCCGAGTGTTATCACCAACCCCGAGAGTGCAGTCGAGACTGAGGCAAAGGTAGCCGAGATGGAGACCTCAGCAGCAGACAAGCCTGTATCAGACAATAAGACTAATCCGAATACGGGTCTGTCTATCGCATTCAGGATACTGACGGTAGCAGCCCTGGGAGAGATTCTTTTTTCACTCTTTATCATCTTCTATAACAGATACATATACAAAGATGATGAAGAATGACCTTTTATGAAGGTCGGTTGTGAGAGTCGGTGAGCGAAAGAGATACTGCACCCGATTCAAGCGGCAAAACGATTAACTTAAAATGCCCGAGGCGGTCTGCCTTGGGCATTTTAGTTTGCAGTACTTATCTGCTGCCGCATTTCGGTAATGAGGCGGTGCAGGGTTTTCCATGCCGAATGTCCAGACCTGACGAGGCTTAGCTCCGCACTGCCTATCTCTGCGGTCAAGGCAAGAGAAGACCAGACAAAAGAACGACGCGTATTGCCCGTCCGGCAGGACCAGGTTTTTCCCTGCCCTTGACTTATCTGAATAATCGTGGTATAATTATTAAGGTCAAAATTCATTTTACAGGAGGTGCATTCAGTGGCAAACGGCGACAGTACAGGGGTCAAACGGACTATAGCTGAGGATCATAGTTATGGCTGCGGCGTTATCTCACTGAGAGCCTGACTACGATATTTCTGCGTCCGTATGTGCCCCCGAGCATATACGGTATTATTATGCCCAGTTGTCCCTTACGTCATCAAGAGGGTTAGACCCTCGGAAATGAAACGGAGGACTAGTAAATGGAAGAAAATGAAGTAATGAACGGCGAGCTTAATGCCGTGAAGCCCGATTATGAGTCCGAGATCATCGGCATAATCAGGAGCAACGATACCCCGAAGGCCATTATGAACAGGCTGGAGGATTACCACGAAAGTGATATCGCAGATGTAATAGAGAAGCTCTCCGAGCAGGAGAGAAAAAAGTTCTACAGGGTGTGCAGTCTGGACATTCTGGCGGACATTTTTGAGCACCTTGACGAGGAGAAGTCGGTGCAGTTCATCGGGGAGATGGACATTAAAAGAGCGGCAGCCATTATCGAAAGGCTCGATACGGATACCGCCTCTGAGATACTGAGAGAAACTGATAAGAGCAAGCGTGTGCTTATCATCGACCTTCTGCCTGCTGAGGTACGCAAAGAGATACAGCTTATCGCATCGTTTGATGAAGACGAGATCGGCAGCCGTATGACTACGAACTGTATCATCATAAAAGAGGGTATGACGATAAAGCAGGCTATGAACGAGCTTGTATCGCAGGCAGAGGAGAATGACAATATTACAACTCTGTTTGTGGTGGACGAGGAAAATGAGTTCTGCGGAGCTATTGACCTTAAAGACCTTATAACTGCAAGGAGCTCGGCATCGCTTGATTCGCTGATAGCGTCAAGCTTCCCCTATGTGTATGCGGCTGAGCAGACTGCTGACTGTATCGAAAAGCTGAAGGATTATTCTGAAAGCATAATTCCTGTGCTTGATGACTCAAACAGGCTGCTCGGAGTTATAACATCTCAGAATATCATCGAGGCTGTCGATGACGAGATGGGCGAGGACTACGCCATGCTGGCAGGTCTTACTGCGGAGGAGGATCTGAACGAGACCCTGACGCAGAGCATGAAAAAGAGAATGCCGTGGCTGCTGATACTGCTGGGGCTTGGAATAGTGGTCTCAACAGTGGTAGGAACGTTTGAGAAGGTAGTGGCTCAGCTTACTATCATAATGGCGTTCCAGTCACTGATACTGGATATGGCAGGTAATGTGGGTACGCAGTCGCTGGCGGTAACGATAAGAGTGCTTATGGACGAGAACCTTACTGCAAAGCAGAAGCTCCACCTTGTCACCAAGGAGATGAGAGTAGGCTTCTGCAACGGACTGCTTTTAGGCTCGATCTCATTTGTGCTGATAGGGTTGTACATCTATCTGTTCAAGCATAAAACGCTGATGTTTTCTTATGCGGTGTCGGGCTGTATAGGAGTGTCGCTGGTGCTGGCAATGCTTATATCAAGCGCAGTCGGAACGCTTATCCCGCTGTTTTTCAAGAAGATAAAGGTAGACCCTGCGGTTGCCTCCGGCCCGCTGATTACAACAGTAAATGACCTTGTGGCAGTGGTTTCTTATTATGGTCTCAGCTGGATATTGCTTTTGAATGTTCTGAATATAACATCGTAATAATAAACTCCCGAAGAAAGCTCTTCGGGAGTTAGTCTTTGTTATAGATATTTGATAAGCTCTTCTCTCACACCGTCAAGTCTTTCGTCCGAGAGACCGAAGTTCATCTGCTTGTAGCTCCATGCAGCTCTGCCTATGCCGAAATGCTCAAATGCTTCGTGAATATCCTTGAACCACTGCAGTGTGTCCTCGGGGGAGGCATAGTCGATAACGCCGTACTCTCCGCAGTAAAGCGTAGTGCCCTTCTCCTCGCAGAACTTAACGGCATTCTCAAAACGCTTCACAAAGTACTCGGCGGAGTAGCCCTCGCCTGCGATTTCACTGTGATCCATATAGTCCATCTGAAGGTCCTTACTGTCCTTGAGGTACTGCTTCACATCACCGGGGTATGCAATGCGGTAATCCTTATACATCTGCTTTACCCAGCCTGCCGCCTGATGTGTGAAGATAAGCGGCTCATAGCAGTGGAAGTTGTAAATTACATTCTCGTCATAGGGATCGTCAAGATCCTTGATCGCATCTATGGAGTTGTTCCAGTAGCTTCCTACCAGTATCTTTAGCTCGGGAGCAATAGCCCTTATTCTGCCGATAACAGTCCTGATAATCTTATTCCATGTGGGGCTGAACTCGGGGTCGGTAACTTCGTTGAGAAGCTCAAAGGTCAGAGTATCAGTCATTTTTCCGTAGCGCCTTGCGAACTCCTCCCACAGGCGGTAAAAACGCTCCTGCAAAACCTCGTCCTTGAAGAAGCCTATGTATTCCTCATCATCGAAAATAAATCCCTGAGTTTTGTGCAGGTCAAGCACGATATGCAGACCGTACTTTTTGCACCACTTAATTGCATTGTCAATGTAGCCGAAGCCCGAGGGGATAAAGCTTCCTTCCTCGTCCTGAAGCACATTGTAGTCTATCGGCAGGCGGACATGGTCAATTCCCCAGCCTGCAAGCTTTTCTATATCGTCCTCGTGGATAAAGCTGTCAAGATGCTCCTTCTCATAAGAGCCCTGAGAAAGCCAGCCTCCGAGGTCAACGCCTTTCATATAGCCTTCAAATTTTTTCATAGTGGAACCCTCCTTGCATTACTTTGTTCCAATTATACAGGAATAAGACTGATGATTATATCAAAAATTTATCCTTCATAACAGGAATTTGCACTCATTATAATCGAAAACGTTTAGATTTTTATAATTTTCTGTTGCCAGAAGTTTTATCCTTTTCGTATATATTATCAGTAGTGAATTTTTTAGCATACAACGAAAGGATCGTGTTTACATGAAATGGAAAAAACTCGCAGCGGCATTGGCTGCGGCCTGACGGAAGTTCAGATAGCCGAGCTTTCCGAGCGTTTGTGTACAGGAAAATAAAATACAGAATGAAAGACCGCAGAAAACCCTCTGCGGTCCTGCCGGACGGGCAATACGCGACGCACCTTTTCTTAAAGCTTCTCATCTCTTGAACGCGGAGTAAGATAGATAAATTAAAAAGCTTGTAGTCTGCACAAGCTTGGCTATGCGTTCGACGACAGATAAATTCTAAATAATGCTTACCCGCGTGGCGGTGCAGGGTTTTCCCTGCTATTGTAATGCGCCTCTGTTGAATTCCGAGAGCTCCAGTCCCTCATTTTTCTCGAGCGCCCAGCGGATATTCCACTCGCTGGAGAAAAGCAGCAGGTAGTTTCCTCTGAAATCAACCACAAGCTTTGTATCTGAGGAGAGCTTTAAGGTTTTGGGGTCTATGTCCTTATTGTCTATCCAGCGGATATAGGAGTAGGGCAGACCCTCCTTGAAAAGCTCAACGTTGTATTCGTTTTTCATTCTGTACTCGAAAACCTCAAGCTGGAGCACACCGACAACGCCGACTATTGCCTCCTCCATACCTGTGTCAGGCTCCTGGAAGATCTGTATAGCACCCTCCTGTGCTATCTGCGTGATGCCTTTTACGAACTGTTTTCTTTTGAGAGTGTCCTTCTGACGCACCCTCATAAAGTGCTCGGGGGCAAAGGTCGGGATAGACTCAAACTCAAAGCTGTTCTTTGGTGAGCATACTGTATCGCCTATCGAGAATATGCCGGGGTCGAACACACCGATGATATCGCCTGCGTATGCTTCGTCAATGATCTCACGCTCCTGAGCCATTATCTGCTGCGGCTGAGAAAGGCGCATTTTCTTTCCGCTTTGAACATGAAGCACTTCCATTTCCTTGTCAAACTTGCCTGAG
>ONLC01000054.1:0-10504 GCA_900318545.1 uncultured Eubacteriales bacterium | reverse complement strand
TCCATTTCCTTGTCAAACTTGCCCGAGCATACACGCATAAAGGTGAGCCTGTCTCTGTGAGCCTTGTTCATGTTTGCCTGTATCTTGAACACAAAGGCTGAGAACTCGGGGTCAAAGGGGTCGATAATGCCCTTTGAGGAGTTTCTTGCCATCGGAGAGGTTGTCATCTGCAAAAAGCTTTCAAGGAAGGGCTCAACTCCGAAATTCGTCAGTGCCGAGCCGAAGAACACAGGTGTAAGCTCGCCCTGTCTTACCTTTTCGAGGTCAAACTCATAGCTTGCGCCGTCAAGGAGCTCAATGTCCTCTGAGAGTGTCTCGTGAAGCTGTTCGCCTATCATGCTGTCAAGCTCTGGGCTGGTGAGGTCAACCTCCTGCATAGCTATCTTGTTCTTTCCGAATGCCATTTCCGAATCGGGGATAAAGGAGATTATGCTCCCCTTGTCACGCACATACACTCCCTTGAATTCCTTTCCCGAGCCTATAGGCCAGTTTACAGGGTAGGTCTGTATGCCGAGCTCAGACTCTATCTGCTCCATAAGGTCAAAGGGGTTTCTTGAGTCCCTGTCCATTTTGTTTATGAAGGTAAATATCGGGATATGTCTCATAACGCAGACTTTGAACAGCTTTCTGGTCTGGTTCTCAACACCCTTTGAAGCATCTATCACCATTACGGCAGAGTCCGCCGCCATAAGTGTGCGGTAGGTGTCCTCGGAGAAGTCCTGATGTCCCGGGGTGTCAAGTATATTTATGCAGTAGCCCTCATACTGGAACTGCATCACCGATGAGGTAACAGAGATACCTCTCTGCTTTTCTATCTCCATCCAGTCAGAGGTAGCGTGCCTTGCGGTCTTTTTGCCCTTTACAGCACCCGCCTGAGCGATAGCACCGCCGTAGAGCAGGAACTTTTCCGTAAGGGTGGTCTTACCTGCGTCAGGGTGGGAGATTATCGCAAAGGTGCGCCGTCTTTTTATCTCATCTTCAAGCTTTGCCATTGTAGTCCTCCTGTGTTGATATTTTCCGTAACTTTATAAGTATAACATATCCGAGCCCGTATTTCAAGCGGAAAACCAAACAAAAAACTATTCTCTAAGGACGCTCTTTCAGTGATTTAGCTTGATTGCGGCATTTTATACTTCTTTTGTATACTTGACAATATCGGGACAAAATATTATAATAGAGACAGCTAACTACAAAAGGGCGGTGAGATAATGAAGCAGAAATTTGATGTCAGCGGAATGTCCTGTGCGGCTTGTCAGGCACACGTTGAGAAGGCAGTCTCAAAGGTCGAGGGCGTAAATAACGTCAGCGTGAGCCTGCTCACTAACAGTATGAATGTCGAGTTCGACCCCGAAAAATGTGCTCCCGAGAGCATAATCTCGGCGGTATCTCATGCAGGGTACGGAGCAGCGCCTGCCTCGGCAGGCAAAAAGCAGACCGCCGACATCACCGACAAAACGGCTGAGAACGCAAAGCTTATGAAAAGGCGTTTGTGGTGGTCGGTGGGGTTCATGGTGCCGCTTTTCTACCTTTGTATGGGTCACATGATCGGTCTGCCTGTACCTGCGATCTTCACAGGGCACAAGAATATGATGATCTTTGCGCTGACACAGCTTATACTTGCTTTTATCGTTTCGGTGATAAATTTTCACTATTTCAGAAACGGCTTCAAGGCACTTATTCACCGAGCTCCGAATATGGACAGCCTTATCGCACTTGGGGCTTCGGCATCGTTTATCTACAGCCTTTACGGAACATATATGATAGCCTACTATATGGGCAGGGGAGATATGAGCTCCGCCCACGATAATATGATGAACCTGTATTTTGAGTCCTGCGCAATGATACTGACGCTCATTGATGTGGGCAAGTACCTTGAAGCAAGGTCGAAGGGTAAAACTGCCGATGCGGTCAAAAAGCTTGTGAGCTTAGCTCCGAAAACAGCTATTGTTCTCCGTGACGGCAAGGAGCAGGAGGTTCCTGCGGAGGAGGTCGCAGTCGGGGATGTTTTCGTTCTGCGGTCGGGTGCAAGCGTGCCTTGTGACGGTGAGGTCATCGAGGGCTTCTGTACAGCTGATGAGTCTGCACTGACGGGCGAGAGCCTGCCCTCTGAAAAGGCTGTCGGGAGCAAGCTTATGAGTGCATCTGTAATATCGAGCGGCTATGCGAAATGCCGCTGTGAACGCACTGCCGAAAGCTCCACTCTTGCCGAGATGATACGCCTTGTCGAGGACGCATCTGCCACAAAGGCGCCCGTTGCAAGGCTTGCGGATAAGATAAGCGGAGTGTTTGTGCCTGTGGTTATCGGCATTGCGATCGTAGCTATGGTAGTGTGGCTGCTTGTCGGGAAGAGCTTTGCTTTCTCTCTCGGAATGGCTATCGCTGTGCTTGTTATCTCCTGTCCCTGTGCACTGGGGCTTGCAACACCTACGGCAATCACGGTCGGGACGGGAAAGGCGGCATCACTGGGCATTCTTATCAAGTCGGCAGAGGCTCTTGAAACTGCACACAGGGCAGATACGGCAGTGCTTGACAAGACAGGCACCTGCACTGAGGGCAGACCTGAGCTTGTAAAGCTTATCGCCTATGAAATGGAGGAAAGTGAGCTTATAAGGCTGTGTGCATCTGCGGAGAAGCTGTCCTCGCACCCTTTGGCGAGGGCTGTAGTCAGCTTTGCCGAAGGCAGCGGAGCGGCACTTTATGAAGCCTTGAACTTTACCGAACAGCAGGGCGGAGGAATTACCGCCAAGGTAAACGGACACGATATAGTTATCGGAAATGCGGCTCTTATGTCGCAGGCTGGGGCTGATATTTCACCTGCGAAGTCGGAAGCTGAAGGCTTTGCTAATGAGGGCGGTATAACGCTGTATGCCGCAGTTGACGGAAGGCTCTCGGGACTGCTTTGCATAGCTGACAAAATAAAGAAGGGCTCGGCGGCTGCGGTCGCAGAGCTTGAAAAAATGGGTATAAGAACCGTAATGCTCACAGGCGACAACGAGAGGACTGCAAAGGCGGTCGGGAAGGAGCTTGGTGTCAGCGAGGTAAGAGCGGGGCTGCTGCCCTCGGATAAGGCAAGAATAATAGGAGAGCTTAAAGAGCAGGGCGCTTGTACGGTAATGATAGGCGACGGCATAAACGATGCGCCTGCACTGAGCTCTGCCGATGTGGGTATAGCTCTCGGAGCAGGCAGAGATATTGCAGTCGAGGCGGCTGACATAGTTCTTATGAAAAACGATCTCGGAGATGCAGTCACCGCTATAAAGCTTTCAAAGGCGGTAATGAGAAACATAAGGCAGAATCTTTTCTGGGCACTTATTTACAACTCGCTCGGAATACCGCTGGCGGCAGGAGCTTTTTATACTGTTCTTGGCTGGCGGCTTGACCCGATGTTCGGTGCGGCGGCGATGAGCCTTAGCTCCTTCTGCGTGGTTACAAATGCATTAAGGCTTAACCTCTTCAAGGCAGACCGCCCCTCCGACCCGAATGAGCTTACACTGAAAATCAAGGGTATGATGTGCGACCACTGTACTGCGACTGTCGAAAAGGCTCTCATGGGCGTGCAGGGTGTGACCTATGCTAAAGCATCTTATCAGGAGAACAGGGCAATCGTCGGCACTGACGGCACAGCCGACCTTGAAGCCATGAAATCCGCAATCCGCAAAGCAGGATACCGTGTTAGGTAATAGGGAACAGGGAATAGGGAACAGGTGATAGATAATAGGTAATAGGGAATAGGGAATAGGGAATAGGTATGGTGTCAGCTTTGCTGACGGATGCCCATTCGGGCACGCAGACGGTGCAGACTTTTCCATTTGATGTTCTGAAAAAAAGCAGATAAAGTAAAAGGCTCCGATTTTTTTCGGAGCCTTAATTATTCCCTATAACCTATCACCTAGGGGTATGGGGCGCAGCCCCATTTTAAATCATCGCCGCAGGCGATACCTCACCTATTCCCTATTCCCTATTACCTGTTACCTATTCGATGTATAGCCCGTAGTAGATGCAGGCTTTTTTGATGAAGTCCTCGCTTACACCGAAGCACTCGGAAAGAAGATAGAGGTTGTCGTTTCCGTTTTTAGTGATCTCTCGCACAAGCTGATCTTTAGGAATAAGCTTTTCTATTGCCCATTTGTCGGCTCTGTATTCGTGCTGAGATACAAGGTCGAGAGGTGCGTTCTCATTGTAAAATGCTCCCTTGACACAGTGCCCGACCTCGTGGGCAGTGTGCTCCTTCAGAAGCCTTTCCGGCAGGGCACTGCTGACAGCTATAAAGCAGTTTCCTCCATACATTATCGAGAACGAGCTGCACGCCTTGCAGTCTATCGTGTCGACGCGTATGCCCTCTTCCTCACAAACCTGCCATATTTCTCTGATATCTGTCATTTATCACCCTTCTTTCTGTTTTCCTCACGCATTTTTACCATTCTTGCATACTGCCTGACCTCTTCGAGCATTTCCTCGGTAACGCCCTCAGCCCCTCCCCAGAGAGCAAATTTCAGCTCCTCATCAAGGTCACGCTCACCGCCCTCTGTAAGATACTTCACACTCACCCCGAACCTGTCAGCGATCTTTGCTGTGTTCTTGGCGGACAGCGTTTCCGTTCTGCCCTTGTTAAGCTCTGACAGACAGCTCCTTGTGATAGAAAGCTCCCTGCAAAGCTGAGTTACCGTGATCTTGTTCTCCTTGCAAAGCTCCTCTATCCTGTCATACATTTCGCTCATAAAAATGACCCCCTGAGAAAAATTTTCGTTTGCCTCTTGACAATTACAGAAAACTGTATTATAATATTTACAGAGATTACAGAAAACTGTAAATAATTCTATAATAAACACAGTATACTACAAAAATCCGAAAATGTCAAGAGGGCAGATTACAGAACTTTGATTTTTTATGTATGTGAAGCTTCTTCTCCTGACATTATGATAACACAGCGTATGTACAAATGTCTGTACTGAAAGGGAATGGAGGGTAAAATGACTGTAACTGAGCGTCAGATGATAAAAATGCTTACCGGAAAAGACTTCGGCAGTGAGATAGAGGAGCTTTCAGCCTTGGAGGGGGAGTGCCGCAGGTATAACAGGCGTGAGGGCTCGTCAACGGGGCGGAGCTCGCAGACAAGGCTGCTCGGCAGGTACCGCAGCATGAAGCTTCGCAAGAGCCGCCTTGATCTTAAAATAAGGGAAAGGCTAGCCTTTCTAGCTGAAGCGAAGAAAAGGGGAGTTGAACCCTCGTGGCTGAGCTTCGGGAGGGAGAAAAACAGTATCCTTGATATGATAAGGGAGACGGTGACTATGGACGGAAGGCTCAGAGCCTGCGAAGCAATGGCTGAGGGGCTGCCAAAGGAGCTTAAAAGGGCGGCAGAGTACCGCTACCTTGATATGTCCGTAGGTTCTATGCCGGACTGGCAGAAAACTGCCGAAAATACGGGCTTTCAGGGCAGCGGAGAGGAGCTCAGGAAAAGGGTGACAAGGGCGTTGGAAGAGTCGGGAGAGGCCGATAGTTAATAAAGTATTAAGCCAAAGCAGAAAATTGAAAGAGTGTTCATAATTGTTTATTGAAATAGTTATGCACAGATGCTAAAATTATAGTTGTAGAACTATGGGCGGAATAGGGGTAGTCCGCCTGCTTATTTCACTAAAAAGGAGTATTCTGCTGATGGCAAGAAAGAACCTTAATTTGAACCCTGGCGACGCCTTTATTATGAGCATGGAGAGGGCGAAGCGAAAGAAGAAAATAATGCTTATTACTATGGCAGCGGTGCTTGGAGTGCTGATAATCGTTTGTGTGCTTATCGGTATAAAGGTAAGCCGTGATAACAGGATAGCTATGGCGAAGTCTGTTATCTCGAAGCTGGATATCAGTACTACCTTCAAGGAGACCGAGTTCTATGACGCAGAGGACTGGGACGGTGACGGTGTTAATAATGCTGAGGAAATCAAGCAGACGCTGAATGTTCAGGGAGAGGACACTGACGGCGACGGCATGATAGACGGTGACGAAATAAAAGTCGGAACAAATCCCACAAAGCCCGATACTGACGGCGACGGCCTGTATGACGGCTATGAGCTCATGGCAGGGCTTGACCCGAGAACCGGTATGTCTGACGGAAAAACTAAGGACAGCGAGAGAACAGTTTCTATCGAGCGTTCGATAGGCGAGTGTACTCTGACTGTTGAGGGCGATGCTAACGTTGCGAGCGTTACTATGTCTCAGCTTGATCTGTTCGGTATCTCTGCTAATACAAGTATTGTGTCCACTGCTTATGATGCTTACAGCGACCATAAGTTCAGCAAGGCGAATATAAGCTTCAAGGTCGATAAGGATAAGCTTGACCGTGCAGGCTATTCACTTGACGGCCTGACAGTTCTCAGGTTTGACTCGGAGAAAACCACTTATACTAAGGTGGATTCTGTTGTGGATAAGTCGGCAGGCACTGTTTCGGCTGATATACCTGTGCTCGGAACCTATGTTGTAGGTGTTGAGGAGACAGCTAACGAGAAGCCTACCACAAGGGTAAACTTCCTTATAGATAACTCGGGCTCGATGTACCCTGTTGAGCTTTGTCCTACCTCTCCCGAAAATGACCTTGAGTTCAAGAGAATTGACTTTACAAAGAACCTTATAAACAAGTTTGATGATGACTACCTTGTGGGTATCAGCAAGTTTACGGGAAGCTACAGCAGAATGGCTGACTTTACTACCGACAGGTCGAGCCTTAACGATACGCTGGAGGGCATAAGAGAGCTTGATGAGTTCTTTGACGGAACTCACAGCCAGACGGCTCTTATGAACTGCATTGATGAGTTTGACAACTCTGACGGCGGTAAGTACAGAAATATCATCGTTATGCTCACAGACGGACAGTCTGACGAGAGCAACCCTGTTTCTATCGACACTATTGCTGAGGCTGCAAGAGAAAAGAACATTATAATCCTGACTATAGGTCTCGGACGTGATATAGACAGAGCATGGCTTCAGGAAATGGCATCAAAGACTGAGGGCAAGTACTACAATGCTTCCGATGCGAACGCCCTTGATGATGTTTACAAGCAGATAGTTACCACTCTTAACTACGATCTTGTTGAGTTCAAGAACAACGATGACTCTATCAAGGGCTATTCGCTCTATAATACGGGCTTTGACCCCAAGACCAACGGCTTCTCGTTCAAGAATTTCAGAACTACCACTACTTCAAGTGTTGACTTCGGTATGGCAGTGCTTGCAAGAGACTGGTATGTCGGAAATGTTCAGCTCTCGCTCGGTGATATCGAACCTGCCGATAAGAGCGACATCAAGGTTAAGGCGGCAGGCTATGACCTCAGCGGAACAAAGATAGCTGAGGACTATGAGAGCAGAATACAGCTTCACAGCCTTGACTGCAAGCTGTTCACAGACAAGTATGCTGATGTAGAGCAGTACCTTGACTTTACCTCGGGCGGAGATACCCTTATGGTCAAGGAGGATTACCAGTTCGACTGCAAGAACAAGGGCTGGGTACCTGTAAAGACTGAGATCGAGGGCGCAAACCTTACATGGAAAGATGTTCAGCTTCTCTCGCTTGATATTGCAAACGGCTCGAAGAAGATAGAGTCGGGATATTCAAAGAACGATGCTGAGTTCGCAAAGTGCCTGTACAGGCTCAATGCTATGCAGTGGGACGACAGTGCAGATGAGTTTAACCTCAACGAGGGCGAGGATAAGTTCGACCTGCTGGTTGAGCAGCTGAGCCTTGGAATACCTGTAGTCACAACGATAGATGATACCCATACGGTAAATGTTATCGGTCTTGTGCAGGATTCCGAATGCCACAGAAAGTATATGCTTCAGGTTTATGACAATAACTACCCCGGAGAGACCAAGGAGCTCTACCTTGAAAAGCTCCCGAAGGCTATCCTCTCTGTTTCGGGTGACGGCACACCGACACTTGAGGGCACAGGCTCCGAGTACATTGCTACATACGAAGGCAAGCAGGTAGGCGTGTCCTTCTCGCTGGTGCAGGAGCACTGATAAGTATACAAACCCTCGCTGCTGCGAGGGTTTTGCTTTGTGGGCAAAGTAAACGTTTTCTGTGACTAATTACCAAAAGGAAGTATGTAAAATCGGCAGAATTTACAACAGTTTTTTTTGAAAAACTTGTGATAAACACTTGATTTTTTGTGATAATTCTGTTATAATTACTCTTAGAATTGAATACCCAATTCAAGGTACAATCTATTGATATTAAAATCTGGAGGGAAAAACTATGAAATTTTCTAAAGTAATGGCTTCGGCAGCAGCTCTCACAATGGTTGCTTCTATGGCTATACCTGTAAGCGCAGCTACTTCTGAGGCTTATATGTACACAGTACAGAAGTCCTGGAACGGTAAGGCTCCTGCTGACCAGGAGGAAACACCTATCAAGTTTATGTTTGAGGATGACGGTGTTACTCCTAAGACTAAAAAGGGTGCTACAGACCTTAACAAGTGGGACAGCGGTACAGAGAAGTTCAACGGTCAGTGGGCACAGATCATTCTGACAGATAATGATCTTTCCGCTATCACTATTGACTTCACTATTGAGCTTGATGAGAACTCCACAGTTGAGTGGCACGCAGATGATCCTGATGCAGCTGCTGAGGATAATGTATATCAGGTATTTAACGTGTTCGGTACAGGTGGACAGATCATTAACACCTGCCCGCACGCAGAGATCAATGAGGGTCTTGGCGAGCACGAGGAGATGGAGTTTGTAAACACAGGTGCTCACACATTTACATACAGCTACACAGGTGCTGACCTTCAGGCAGCAGTTGATGCAGGTGCAGCTCAGTTCAGTCAGAACGAGGACGGAACATCTACACTGGGCTTCAACATTCAGGTTGGTCACTTTACAAATGCTAAGGTAACAGCAACTGTAAAGAGCTCCACAGGCAACATCTATGACGGTGCGGCAGCTGAGGGCGGCAACACTGATTCTTCTGCAGCTCCTACAGATTCTTCCAGCAAGAAGGCTGACGATGCAAGCTCTGCAAAGTCTGACGACAGCAGCAAGGCAGGCACAACATCTACTGCAAACAATGCAGGCGGCACAACCAAGACTACCGGTACAGCAACATCGGCAGCTGGCGGCGGAAGCGATGCTACCGATAAGACAGCAGCTACAGGTGCAACAGCAGGTCTCGTATTTGCTGGTATCGCACTCGCAGGTGCAGCTCTCGTAGTTACTAAGAGAAAGTAATCTCTATTGGGTAATACAATTCAGAGGTCTCCTTTGGGAGGCCTCTTTTTTTGATACTCATTTTTGATACGCTTTTGGGCATTTTGCAAGAAAAAGTAATCGTTTTCTGTGAAAAATATACGAAAACGGGGTTATTAATTGTACAAATAGGCTATTGAAAAAGGTGCTTTATTGTGATATAATACAAAATGTAAATTGGTATCGGTCAGGCTTTGGCCGAGTATGAAATTGGAGGTTATTAAAATGAAAAAGGTAATTGCCAGCATTCTTGCTCTCACAATGACAGCAGCTATGCTTACTGCCTGCGGAGATTCTGACAGCTCTTCAAAGACTGAGTCTTCCAAGGCTGAAACAACCACTACTACAACCGCAGAGACTACAACTACTACTGAGGCTACAACAACTACTACAGCTGCATCTGAGGCACCTGCTGAGTCTACAGCAGAAGGCGGCGAAGAGGCTGAGGCTCCTAAGGATATTTCCGAGATGCCTGCAACTCTTGCTAACTACGAGGGTGCTTCCGTAACATTCGAGGTAGGCAAGACTGCTGAGGATTACGGCCTTGCTTGCATGGCTGAGCAGAACTTTGAGAATGATGAGTCTAACTGTGACTTCGAGATCGAAGAGGTTGCAGGCGTTCCTATGATGAAGGTTACTGTTAAGGACTTCGACGAGGATATGGAGGCTTATAAGATTCCTAAGATCAGATTTAATATGGCTAAGCTCTTTGAGGGTCACACCGCTGATCTGCCTAAGATCTTCACAGTTAAGTGCGATGTCGTAACTAAGGCAGTTGGAAACTTCGTTGCTGATGACGGTTCTGAGGCTCTTGTTCCCGGTAACTTCATGGGTGCTTTCTGCACACAGCCCGGTGAGTCTGAGGATTCCCTTGGCTGGAACCAGCTCTATGAGTTTGGTGAGAGCGAGTGGGTTTCTGAGTGGGGCAGCTATGAGCTCGTTATGAGACCCGGTATCAAGCCTGACGCTATATTTGCTGATACAGATACTGCTCAGTATCTCACAATTATGAGATGGTCTATCCCGAACGATGCTTGCTTCTATATCGCAGACATCAGATTCGAGGACGAGAGCGGTAACGTTATCGAGTGCCCCGGCTTCAAGGCTTAATTGAGTAACCCCAAGTCCGCACCACCTCGGTGCGGGCTTTTTTGTCTCCGCAGAGCATTCCCCTCGGGCTGTGTGGCGTTTATCATAGTGCCTGCGTGACCTGTTGGGGAAAACCTTTCTGAAGAAAGGTTCTTCCCCAAACCCCTTTCCAAAGACTTTTAA
>ONLC01000145.1 GCA_900318545.1 uncultured Eubacteriales bacterium | reverse complement strand
CAATAACAGCACTCCCTTTCATAGTTATACAGTATAATATTAACACTTTTTTACTATTCTGTCAAGGTGGCAGGGAAAACCCTGCACCGCCATCGCGACGTAATTTTGCTTAAAGCTTTTCTTGCCTTGAACGCAGAGATAGAGAGTGCGAAGATTAGCCCTCGGCGTGTTCCTCGGCTACGCTCGCAGGGAAAACCCTGTCTTTTCACGCCGAAATGTGCTTGCTTCTTTTCAAGAGCAGCCGCAAAGCAAATTAGTGCGGATTTATAAGTTTTGTGAAATCCGCCTCGGGCGGTGGTGGGAACGGGGGCGTTGCCCCTGCGACCCTCTGTCCTGCGGACGGCTGTGATTATCACCCAGCTCTGATAGATCATCGGGGACCGGGGCGTAGCCCCAGTGGGGCAAAGGGGCGAAGCCCCTTTCTCCCCCAACAAGCCGAGGCTGTCTTGCACTAAACTTATAAGTCTGCACTATTCTGCTCAGCGGCTGCAATTGAAAAGATACAACTGAGTATCGGCGTAAGGCACTGCAGGGTTTTCCCTGCCCTGACGAGGCTAATCTCCGCACTATCTATGC
Organism: uncultured Eubacteriales bacterium; assembly: GCA_900318545.1. Taxonomy (GTDB): domain Bacteria; phylum Bacillota; class Clostridia; order Oscillospirales; family Ruminococcaceae; genus Hominimerdicola. The sequence continues at coordinate 5,267 of ONLC01000145.1, read as the reverse complement.
AATAACATAGTAAATTCAACAAGTCTGCACTCGGAATTTTATGCAATCCCCACAATTCAACTTTTAATACCTTCTACCTACTATTCTGCTAACACCTCCGCAGGGAAAACCCTGCATCTACTGTTTACACAATTTTCAACAGAGATTTTTGTGCAACCCTACAGCTGAAAAAATCGTAATATCACACATCACACATCACACTAAAAAGCCCACCTCGTTACCGAAGTGGGCTTCTCATTTTAGTGATACAATATATCAGGCGTCCTGCTCCTTCATTTTAGCAAAGCACTCGCTGCAATAAACAGGGCGATCCTCTCTGGGCTTGAACGGGATAACAGCTTCACCGCCGCACGCTGCACAGACTGCTGTATAGGTCTGTCTCTCAGCTCTGCTTGCTGCCTTTCTTGCATCTCTGCAAGCCTTGCATCTCTGCGGCTCGTTTACAAAGCCCTTTTCAGCATAGAACTCCTGCTCTCCTGCTGTAAATACGAACTCGCTGCCGCATTCCTTGCACACCAATGTCTTGTCTTCGTACATAATTCCAACCTCGTTTGATAAATTTTGCCCGGGTCGGTCTTGCACCGACACCCTTGTTCCCAATGCTCTTCTTTAAGCTACCGAGCCGTTTCTCAGAGTATGCTCCTCAGCTTTCTCCTTGCCCTCTGTATCGCATTGTCAACGGACTTTTCGCTTACGTTCAGCCTTTTCGCAATATCCCCATAGGACATCTGATCCGCAAACAGCATAAACGCACTCCACTCCAGCGGAGAGAGCTCCTTAGCTATCCTCTCATAAAGCTCCCTTGCTTCCTCCTTCTCGATGACAAGCCTCTCAGGGTCAGTCTCCTCTGCAGCATAAAAGTCATCAAGCGTGCCCTCGTCCTCGCTTATCGGAGTATTCCTCCCCAGCTCCGAGAGCATCTTATTCCTTATACACCTTGAAGCATAGGTCGCAAACTTTGTTCCCTTATCGGGAGAATAGCTTCTCACCGCCTTGATAAGAGCCATAGCTCCCTCCTGTGCAAGATCATCTCTCGCAGCCCCGGGGAACTGCCCCGAAAGGTAATGCACCACCGGCAGATACCTTTTCACAAGCTCACTCAAAGCCTCTATATCCGTTACTGCTGCACCGACAAGCTCTTCGTCGGGAAGTACCGAAAATGATACTGAATTTCTGCCTTCCATTTCTTCGCACTCTCCGAAAAATACACGCCGATTTACACAAACTCATACAAATATCATATCACCACGCCCTGAAAAAGTCAAGCAATTTTGACGATTATGAACGTTTCTCCCGAATATTTGTAACAAAGCACAGTTTCGGCAAATCCTAATTGTAAATTTTAACAAAAGTCAAATATTAACCGACCGTAACTAATTACGGTCGGTCAGCTTATCCTATCTTATACTGAGCTCTGCCGCTCTCGAAGATATCTCCGCCATAGCAGTCATCAGCCACCACAAGCGGAAAGTCCTTCACAGTAAGCCTTTTCACAGACTCACAGCCCAGCTCATCAAAGGCTACCACCTCGCACGAGGTTATGCACTTGCACGCCAGTGCACCTGCACCGCCCACAGCACACAGGTACACAGCCTTATTCCTGACTACCGCATCCCGAACGTCCTTTGAGCGTTCGCCCTTGCCTATCATACCTGCAAGCCCGAGATACAGAAGCCTTGGAGCAAACCTGTCCATTCTGCCCGATGTAGTCGGACCGCAGGAGCCTATCGGTCTGCCCTCGGGAGCAGGAGTAGGCCCTGCATAGTAGATCACAGCCCCTTTCAAGGGTATCGGAAGCTCCTTCCCCTCATCAAGCAAAGCAGCAAACCTCTTATGAGCTGCATCTCTTGCGGTATAAACTGTACCGCTCAGTAATATCTTATCACCACAGCGGAGCTCAGGGCTTATAGCCCCAAGCTCCTGTGCATTAACTTTTCTTATTTCAGCCACGGTTATTCCTTCTCGGCCTCTTCAACCATTGAAAGACCGTCATCAATAAGATCTCTTGCATTATTAACAGCACCGATGCTGTTTCCGTACAGGTCATTCAGAGTTGTAACAAGCTGCTGTACAGTATCATTAAGAGAAGTAAACTGAGTCTTGACCTTATTTCTGATATCAGCCGACTCAGACCTGATGTTAGCTGCATCATTCTTAGCCTTCTCAACGATCTGCTCAGCTTCCTTTCTTGCCTGGAAGTTCATATCGTCAGCACTCTTCTTAGCCTCAGCGAGCTTAGCAGCTGCATCTCTGTCAGCGGCAGTTCTGGTTTCCTCAGCATAGCTGTCAGCCTCAACTGTCTGCTCCTGAGCATACTTATCAGCCTCAGCCTTAGTGCTTACAGCATAAGCATCAGCAGAAGCTCTGTCCTCATTAGCTCTTGCCTGAGCATCGCTTACAGTCTTCTGAGCCTGAGCATTAGCATCAGCAATGATCTGATCCTGCATCTGCTTGGTTTCATCTTCCATCTGCTTAGCAGCCTTCTTAGCCTCAGCAACTACCTTATTAGCGGTATTCTGAGCCTCAATGAACACGCTTCCGATATCGAAGTTAGGTGTAGCAGTAGCCGAGCCTGCATTAGCCTCAGCCTGCTCGAGCTTCTCCTTCAGATCCTCGATCTCCTGATTCTGCTTTTCTATCTCAGCGTCTTTCTCGGAAACCTGCTGCTCATAGTCAGCAATACGAACCTTCATTGTATCTGTGCTTGCCATAAGCTCAGCGTTCTTCTTATTAGCGTCCTCGAGCTTTACATTTGCAGCCTCAAGCTTCTCCTCAAGCTCCTTCTTGCCCTCGAACTCACCCTGCTGAACGTTCTCGCTCTGCTTTTCAAGTCGCTCAATAGTTTCCTCCTGATCCTTTACCTTAGTTTCAAGATTATAGATCTTTGATGTAAGGTCGTCAACATAAGCCAGAACGTCCTGCTTATCGAAGCCGCCGACTCTTACCGTTCTTAAATATCCATTACTTGCCATAGCGATTCCTCCCAAAACTTTTATATTAATATAATTATACTATAAAACTTTGTTTTTTTCAACAGAAATGTGCACTTTTCATAAATTTCATTATTCCGTACAAATTTGTTTAATTATTTTATTCAAAATGACAATTCTGCTGTTCTTGACCATATTTATTATATCAAAAAACGAATTAAATTTCAAGGGATTTAACGAAAAAATTTCTGTTTTTCTGAAATTTTCAGAAAGCTGTCACTTGTTTTCTGAAAACGTTTTCGCACAAAGGGCGTTAAAGGGCGGACCGCTTACGATCCGCCCGTAAAAGCTAAAGTACAGACTTACTTGTTCTTGAAGATATTGAAAATATCATCATAGTAATCGGGGTTGCCTGCGGCCTTAACGCCTGCCCTCTGCATAGCCTCTGCATCAGCCTTTGCGTCTGCTGCCTTTCTTGCAGCAGCATCAGCAGGGTTCGCAGCAAAGTTAGATGTAAAGGGTCTTGCGGGCTGCTCATCAACAGGCTGATCGGGTCTGTTCACAAAGTCAGCAGCAATAACCGTAACGTCCATGCTGTCCTTGGAATCGGGATCAGTACCGTTACCGAAGATGATCTCAGCACCCTCATCAGCAGCATCTGCGATAGCTGCGGTAAGCTCGTCCATATCGCTGATAAGCAGATCCTCGCTCATAGTTACGTTTACAATAAGTCTTCTTGCACCTGTGATAGATGTCTCGAGCAGGTCAGAAGCTACTACCTGAGAAATAATATCAGCAACCTTATCCTTGCCCTCGCCGTGACCAAGAGCGATATGAGCTCTTCCTGCATTCTTCAGGATAGTAGTAACGTCAGCGAAGTCAACGTTGATATCATCATGTCTTGTGATTATCTCAGCGATAGCGATAACATCGGTCTTGAGCACGTCATCAGCAATAGCATAGGACTGCTTCATTGTAAGACGCATCTCGTTAGTAATAAGGTTCTGGTTCGGGATAACGATAAGAGCATCAACGTTATTGGTCAGTGCCTCGATACCCTTTTCAGCTCTCTCCATCTTCTTAGCACCCTCAAACTTGAAGGGCTTTGTAACAACTGCGATGGTGAGCTTATCAAGTGACTGAGCGATCTCGGCAACAACAGGAGCAGCTCCTGTACCTGTACCGCCGCCCATACCTGCGGTTATAAATACCATATCAGCATCAGCGATAGCCTCAGCGATCTCATCTCTGCTCTCCTGAGCGGAGGCCTCGCCTATCTCAGGCTTTGCACCTGCACCGAGACCGTGAGTCAGCTTTGCACCGATCTGAATCTGTCTTGTAGCATTTGACTTTTTGAGTGCCTGGATATCAGTGTTTACTGCTATGTACTCAACATTACCCTCGATACCTGCTGCAGCGATACAGTTAAGTGCATTTCCGCCGCCGCCGCCGACACCGATGACTTTGATCTTAGCTCCGATCACAGGCTCTTCTACGAACTCATAACTCATAACGAACGTCCTCCCATAACGTAATTTTTACGTCTTCTATATATATACAGACTTTCTTTTTGCTCCTGCTTTGATATGCTTATGCACACAAAGGGACACAAAGCGATACAATAATATAGTATCACATTTTCGTCAAAATGTAAAGAGGTATGACCCTGACCTCACAAAATTTTTATTTATTATTCATTAAACGACGATATCTGACCGAAAATTTGTACATTTTACACAGTTTTTCAGCTTACCAGCCCTGATCTGTATAATCGGTCTGCCACGTATCACCGCCGTTATCCTGCCATGTATTGTCGGTGGTATTGTCCTGCCATGTGTTATCGGCAGTGCCGTCCTGCCAGCCGTCATTCTGAGCTGTACCGTCATCGGTCTGCCAGTTGTTCTCGTCCTGCCAGCCGTCGGTATTGTTGTCGGCAGGGAACTCCTCCTGAGTATCGGTCTGAGCCTGCGAGGTATCGTCCTCGGCCGAGGAGCTGTTCTCATCGGCTGTATCGTCAATGACGGGAGTATTCTTCTCCTTCGGAATAGCAGAGATACCGCTCTCGATGCTGTTATAAATGATAGTGCCCTCATAATCCTCTCTCTGCCTGTCGATGACAGCCTTTATCTGAGTAAGCTTAGACTCTATATCGACAGAGCTTCCGAGCCTTATCTCGATACGCTCATCATAGAGGATCTTTATGTCGGAGCGGTCGCTCATATCAATGTTGGTTATACGCTTGTAGTGGTTATCCTGAATGCCTGCAAGAAGCTGACTGAGTATATCTGTTTTCAGTGAGTCCTTAGAGGCAAGCTCCTCACCCGGGGTCTTGCTTTT
>ONLC01000084.1 GCA_900318545.1 uncultured Eubacteriales bacterium | reverse complement strand
GAAGCCGACGATCGTCACCGTTCCAACCATGAACTATATCGCCGTGCGAGGTGAGGGTGATCCGAACACTGAGGGCGGCGAGTACAAGCAGGCGATCGAACTGCTGTACGGAATCGCCTATACAATAAAAATGAGCAAAAAGGGCGATCATCAGATAGAGGGCTATTTTGATTATGTCGTGCCGCCGCTGGAGGGATTCTGGTGGCAGGACGGTGTGCAGGGTGTGGACTATGCTCACAAGGAACATTTCAAGTGGGTATCGCTGATACGCCTGCCTGATTTTGTCACAAAAGCTGACTTTGACTGGGCGACAGAGGAAGCGACACGCAAGGAGAAAACGGATTTCTCCAAAGTGGAGTTTCTGACCTATGACGAGGGTTTGTGTGTGCAGTGTATGCACATCGGCAGCTATGATGATGAGACTGCAACGGTCAGTCTTATGCACGAATATATGACCGCGCAGGGATATTCGCTGGATATTACAGAGAGCCGCTTTCATCACGAGATATATCTTTCGGACGCAAGGAAGGTTTCCCCCGACAAGCTGAAAACGGTCATACGGCACCCGATAAAATGAGAGGAGTAATTTTATGAGACTTGATGGATTCGGACTTTTTGTCGATGATATGGGCAAAATGATACGCTTTTACAGAGACGTGCTCGGTTTTGAAATACAGGAGGCGGAGGACACATTATGGGTAAACTCAGCAGAATTTCAGCGATCGCAGCAAGTGCGGTAATAACGGCAGGATCATGTCCGATGGTTCCTGTCTCGGCGGAGGAGGTATCGCAGACACGCTCCGTTGTTATTGACGGAAGCCGTGCGAATACCAGCGAGAATATGCTCTATCGGGGCAACGGAATGGTATCGGGAAACAACTCCTCAAGGCTGCTGCTTGACTACAAATACGAAAACCCCGATGCTTATCAGGAGATACTTGAATACCTCTTCGGTAAGGACGGACTGAATATCACGCATCTCAAAATAGAGATGGGCTCGGATATAAATTCGTCATCGGGAACAGAGCCCTCTGTCAAGAGAGCTGATGATGAGCCTGCCGATGTGACCCGTGGTGCAGGCTATCAGCTTGCGGCAGATGCAAAGGCTGTAAATCCCGACCTTACACTTGATATGCTCTGGTGGAGTGAGCCTAAGTGGGTGAGCAGTGCAGATGATGAATATGCAGCAAGGTACAAGTGGTACAAGGAGACCCTTGATGCGGCTTACGATACATACGGTCTGAAATTTGACTATGTAAGTGCAGTGCAGAATGAGCGTGCGTATGATGCAAAGTGGATAAAGTATCTGTCCGCACATCTTAAAGCTGAGAAGGATACACCCTATGACTACTCTGAGATAAAGATAGTCGGCGGTGACGAGGTCTGCACATGGAATATTGCCGAGGAGATGCTATATGATGAGGAGCTGCGTGATGCGATAGATGTTATCGGCAGTCACTACACAAGCTGGTCATCGGAAAGTGCGAAAAAGCTTGCCGAAGAATACGGAAAGGAGCTCTGGTTCAGTGAGGCGAGCTCCCCTATGGAGTATTCTCAGGGCACATATCGGTTTGACGGCACAGGCTCGGGCTTCAGCGACATAAACGGCCTGCTTGACATCGCAAACCGCTTTATCACAATGTATTCGGGCGGATATATGACCCTTTGCGAATATCAGCCTGCTGTAGCTGCATACTATGACGGTGTTACCTACTGTCAGAAGCAGCTTATCCTTGCAAATGAGCCGTGGAGCGGCTATTATACGCTCGACAGCGGCTTTTTTATGGGGCTGCATTTCTCGCAGTTTATAAACAAGGGATGGGCGTTTATTGATGATGCCTGCTATGGTGACGGCAGCATAGGCGGTGACGGTCATGCTATAGTTGATGCGACCTACAGCTATATGACAGCCTCGGATACAAAAACAGGCGACTACAGCACAGTTATCACGAACACGACCTCTGAGCCGATAAGGTATGAGTTCACCGTGAAAAACCTTGAAAGGGCAGGCAGCACAGTTCATATCTGGGAGACAAGGGGTCCCGATAAGGGCAGCTATGATGAGAACTATTTCAAGCATATCGGCACAGCAGAGCCTGAGAAAAACGGTGATGAATACATCTATAGCGTGACCGTAAAGCCATATTCGCTGGTGACGGTATCTACTCTTGACATCGGGGAGAAGAGCTATAAGAATGAGCGTTCAAGCGAGCTGCTGAGTTTGCCGTATTCCGACGATTTTGAGTATGACAATGACTATATCACCTCACGAGGGGGAGCTCCCAGATACACTACCGATGAGGGCGGAGCCTTTGAGGTAGTATCTGACGGTGAGAACAAGTATCTTATGCAGAAGATCACGCCCGAGATAAAAGCTCCCGAGTGGGGCGGCACTCCCGACCCTGTGACGAACTTCGGTGATGACAGGTGGTTTAATTATTCGGTCGAGTGCAAAGTAAGGCTTGCAGAGTCTGATTCTCCCGATAAGAATTATGCAGGTGTCGGGCTGAGATATATCCTTGGAGATCAGGGGCAGAGCGGCTACTGGATACAGCTTTATGAAAACGGAGAATGGTATCTAAAAAAGAACAATAACAAAATGACCCTCGACAGCGGCAAGCTCGACAGTGTCCCGAACGGCTGGGTAACGCTCAGGATAGAGGCTCTGAACAATAACATCAAGGTGTATATCGGCGGCGAGAAGGTAAGCGATACCACCATTGAAAAGGGCGAGTCCTTAATGCCTGCGGGCAGAGCCGCACTTTACAGCTCCTATAACAATAACTGCTTCGATGATGTGAAGATAGACACTCTTGAGGATAACTGCAGCGTAACTAAGCTTGATAACACAGACCTCTCTGTTGACTACGAGGGCGAGTGGGAGCACAGCTGTATGAGCAGCTTCAAGAATTTCAGACGTACTATCTCGACAGGCAGTGAGGGCAGCACTGTAACTTTGAAATTCAGCGGAACGGGCTTTTCGGTACAGGGCGAGAACAAAAAGGGCGGAGAGATATCGGTAACAATTGACGGCGAGGAAGCAGAAAAGAGATATGCGTTTCCGAAGGCAGGAAACCGTGAGATCACCTACAGTATAAACACTCTTGCACAGGGCGAGCATACGGCTGTGATAAAGGTGATGTCGGGGACATACTCGGTTGATGAGTTTGAGATATACGGAGCTGCAAAGCAGCAAAAGGCAGCCGATTCATCGGCGGATAAGAGCTCGTCGGCAGAGGAGAGCAAGAGCCGGTTAAAAAAGGGGATCGTGATCGGAGCTGTTTCGGCGGCTGCGGCATTGACTGCGGCAGGAGCGGTTTACATCATAAGAAAGAAGAAAAAATAACACGTATCAAAAAGGCACTGTCCGATGAATAGACAGTGCCTTTTTCTATGTGCTTTTCAGAAGCTTATACTGCCTGCTTACTCGCTCCTTTGCAAGGCCTCTCAGCCGTGAGGGGCCGAGTATCTCGATCACAGGACCGAAGCTCAGCAGCTGTATAAGAAGCTCGGTTTCATCACTTTCGTCATACCAGAGCTCAACTGTGTATTCCCCCGTTTCAAGGTCACGGACAGTGTGCTTTTCATAAGCTGCGAACTCCATCATAAAACGCTCAACACCGTTACGCTCGCTTGTAACTCTTATTACAGCAGGGGAGCTGCATTTTCTTTCGGAGAAATACTCGTCCATATCGATGCTTTGTGTGAATACCTCTCCCGAGTCTCTGATGTCGGTTATTCGCCCGATATTAATTATGCCGATTCTTGAAGGCTTGTTTTTTCGGCAGCTTATACAGTAGGCTCTGAATTTAGCGTTTTTCGGAGAATACTCCATTTTTAGAAGTGCAAACCTTCCGCTGAGCCTGTTTCCGTGCCCCGAAACGTAGTCGATGAAGACTATCCTTTTGTGCTTTACCGCATTGAGGGCAGTGCGAAAGTGCCTGATGTAGCTCTCGTCTGAAAAGTCGTCACCGTCAGAGAAGCGGTCTGTGTGCCGAAAATGCTCATGCCTGTAAAGGGACTTGATGCCTGAGAGTCTGCGGTCAAGCTCCGAAAGGGCGTCATCATCAAGGAAGAGCCTTATCCTTGGGTCTGAGAGCTTTGCTTTAAGCCACATTTTCTGAGCCTTGGTGAGAAGCTTCAAAGGTGCATTTTGGGTCATTCTTCTGAGCCTGCCGTCCTGCTCCTCGGTGAAGAGCCCCCAGTCCTCGTCACCCGGGATAAGCTTTTGCGGCAAAAACAGCACCGAGTCACGAAAGCCCTCTTTGCTGACTGTTTCACGAACGGTTTTAGCGTCTGTGACCTCTTTTTCAAGAAGCCTTGATGCAACTCTGAAATATGTACCGTATATCTCACTGAAAATATTTATCACTCATCACCGCCGTACATTTTGTTCATTCGCTCCACGTCATCGTAGAATCGGCTGACGATCTCCTCCGAGCCGCCCTCTATGCTTACTATCCTGCCGATAAAGGTCTTTGCCCAGTGCATGATCTCATTCGGGTCAAGGACATCTGCTGTCAGTGTATAAAGGTTCTCGCCTGTTTTTTCAATAGTGCAGCAGCGCTTTTCACGGTAAAGCCTGTCAATGATGAAGGCTTCGTTTTTTTCATCTGCATAAAAGCATATCTTCATAGGTGCGGCAGTGTTCTTCTCTTTAGGCTCGAAGGATACTCCGAAGCAGTGACTGACAGCGTTTTCGTAGTCCTTTTGCAGAGCCTCGTACTCCTTGCAGACCGTTCCTTTTTTTACCGCCTTTATCCTGTCAAGCCTTACAGATGTGAAGCTGTGGAACTTAGGTACCCAGACAGCAGCGTACCTTCTCCCTGTCTGCACTGATACAAGCACCTGCATAGGCACGGCTTTAAGTGTCTCCTTTGAGCGAAACGTGCGGATGATAAGCTCTCTTTTTTCATCGATCGATGTCAGGATATCAGGAAGGAGGATATCCTCGAGAGCGTGTATCATATAGTTGTGCTTTATGAAAAACAGATCGTTTCTGAGCCCGAGGCTTTTCATTATGCTGTTGCCGATAATGCCGAAGGGCTGTACCTCGGAGAAAAACATCACGGCATCATCAAGACCCTTGAAGTCCCTTGCATAGCCGTCCACGGTATCTGCCGAGAGGGTATAGTAAAGTGTCTTTCCCTGCTTTTCAGAGAGGACTAAGCCTTCCTCGGTATACTCCTTCAGCTTGTTGCGGACGGTCTGCTCATCGAACAGCTGGGTGTAGTCATTGTTCAGGGTATCTGTTATCTCTCTCAGAGTCAGGCTTTTGCCGTAGGAGAGAATGTCGATAATGAAAAAATGGAGCTTTATGTCATTATCGGTAAAGCTTTTTGAGTAGAAGGCATTGTAAAGCGGGTTCTCGGGGATATGGCCGCTGTCCACCGAGATAGAAACGCTCCTGCCCCTGACGGAGTCATCGTACCGCATATAGTCGCCCATCCAGCTCTCAACACGGCGTTTTTCATCACCGTAGGTACGGACGCTTTTGCGGTCAAAGTCGCTTCTGACCTTACAGCCGTAAATAAAAAAGTCACGGATATAATCCCTTGTTTTGTCAAAGTTTTTTATAAGCTCTGAAAACCCAGCCATGCTGTTCACTCCTTCCTATTATAATATAGCAGAAAATGTCAGGTTTTGCAACTGTATTTTTCCGAGTGCAGAGCTTCGGCACGGCAGCTTGTGTGTGCAGAAAATTTTAAATGATTATTTTTGCTCCTTGTGTTATACTAAAAACACGCTAAAGCAAGAGCAATGATCGCTTGGGCAGACACCGGCAGGGTCTCCCGATGCTTTAGCTCTGAGCCGAAAGCTCAGCAGGTTCGTCACATACAGCAGCATATATCACCATCTTTTACATGGAATGACATGATAGTCACCGTGTGACGAGTAAGGTGCTGACAGCAGAAAATATCATGTTTTTTCAGGCACCTTGTTATTAAAGACACCGACAGCAAATCGGAGGATTTATGATCGAAATTCAAAAGGTGTCTTGTTTATCTCAGAAAAAAATAAGTCAGAGACAGCAACCCCCAAAAACTACTATTCCAGACAGTATGAATCAAACCTGACTTGAAAGGAGACAACTATGTTAAATAACATCTTAAGGAATGAAACAAACCTCACTCTTACAGAGAACAGCGGTACTGCATACCGCTCGTCAGAGTCCTTCTGCCTTGATATGTTCTTCAAGGCAGGGGCTATGAGAACAGCCTCTGAAAGAGACATATCAAACACAGTTACGAGAGCCTTCTGTGAGGATCCCGACAAGACCATGAAGATTCTCTTCTTCGCAAGAGATGTAAGAGGCGGCCTTGGTGAAAGACGCTTCTTCCGCTGTGCAGTCGAGACCCTTATCGGTCTTGCTCCCGATGCGGTAAGAAAGAATATCCCTCTGTTTTCAGAGTACGGCCGCTGGGACGACCTTCTTGTACTGATCGACACTCCTCTGGAGGGCGATGCAGTCAAGGTGATAAATGAAAGGCTCTCTGAGGATCTCAGAGCTATGGAGCAGGGCAAGCCTGTCTCGCTTCTGGCTAAGTGGCTCCCCTCGGTGAATGCCTCCTCAAGGGAGACCTGCCGTCAGGGCAGACGTATGGCAGCTCTGCTCGGTATGAGTGAGAAAACCTACAGAAAGACCCTGTCTGCACTGCGCAGATACACCGATATAGTTGAGAACCGTCTGCGTGAGCGTGATTACACTTTCAACTATGAGTCTCAGCCCTCATGTGCAATGTTAAAGTACAGAGCAGCGTTTATCCGCAATGACGGTGAGCGTTACCTCAATTACATGAACAGCGTAGCAAGAGGTGAGGCAAAGCTGAATACCTCAACGCTCTATCCCTATGATGTAGTGAGAAATGCTATGGACAGAGATCTGAGCGAAAAGGAAAGAGAGTCTCTCGACATCACATGGAAGGCTCTGTCGGCTATGACAGCTGAAAACAGAGAGAATGCTCTTGCAGTTGTGGACGGCTCGGGCTCCATGTACGGCAGATACGGCGGCAGCCTGAGGCCTATAGATGCGGCTTTGTCGCTCGGAATATTCTTCGCGGAGCACAACAAGGGAATGTTTGAAAACTGCTTCATGACATTCTCGATGAACCCTCAGATCGTTTCGATCAAGGGCAGGGATATCTGTGAAAAGGTAAGGTACTGCGAGTCCTTTAACGAGATCGCAAATACCAATCTTGAGGCTTTGTTCCTTGTATTGCTCCGTGCAGCGGCTGCAAATAAGGCAAAGCCCGAGGAGATGCCCTCAAGGCTCTACATAATCTCTGATATGCAGTTTGACTACTGCGTAGTAGGCGGAAATGACGAGCCTTTGTTCCGTGAGATGAAGAAGCTCTACAACAAGCACGGCTACAAGCTCCCCGAGATAGTTTTCTGGAACGTGAGCTCACGTTCAGATGCTATCCCTGTGAACCGCTCCGAGACGGGTGCGGCACTGGTATCGGGATATACGGCAGCAGTGTTCAATATGGTGATGAGCGGAGAGATCTCCCCCGAGACCGTAATGAACGATATTCTCTCCTCGGAGAGATATGCTGACATAACCGCAGCTTAGCTAATGCTCCTTATATAAAAGAAGGACCTGATCCGTGAAGGGTCAGGTCTTTTGCTGTCAGTAATACAGAAAATAATTGCAGGCTGCAAGGATAGCAGTCATTACCAGAACGTGCCTTTTGCGAGTGTTTACCGAAAGTCCTATAAACTCACGCATAAACGCATTCGCCCAGAAGTACCACTTCGTTTTTGCGCCGATTCCTGCGGGCTTTACTCCTGCCCTTGATGCGATGATTCCGCCTCGGAGATCACTTCGTCAGCGCCCTGTCCTCCCGAGCATACAAAGGTGGTTTGTTCCTTCCCAGGGGTGGGCAGTATAAAGTGTATTTCTGCTCAGTATGAGTATCGCAGCACATGACAGGATAAGTGCGAGAGATAAGATCAGCATTATAATTCTGACCGCTTTTTATTCCTCTCATTACTGAGCTGTCACCTCGCTGTACATGGCAT
>ONLC01000034.1 GCA_900318545.1 uncultured Eubacteriales bacterium | reverse complement strand
AGCAGCAGCACCCAGGCTACAACACGCCTGTGAACCTGTCGAACCAGCAGCCCAGCTACGGCACTCCTCAGAGAGCGGAAAGCGGCTCGAGCAGCCTTGTGCTTGGAATAGTGATAGTACTTATCGTTGCAGTATTGATCGTTGTCGGGATAGTTCTTGCGGTAAAGGGCACTAAAAAGGCAGTCAAGGAGATCACCAATGACTGCGTAAGCGTGGTTTCGGTTACGGAAGAAGTTACCTTTGACCCCGTTTTGTAATCAATGTGTCAGAACGATGAAAGTTTGGCTTTACCTCTTGACGTTTTGAAAAAAACATTGTATAATGTGCTTGTCGATAGGAGATATCGGCAAATCGTGAGATAACATCAGGAGGGATAGTTATGACAAATATGCAGAACACGGAAATGAACACCACGATCGCACTGAGATCAGATGATCCTGCTTACATGGCAGCACAGCAGACAAAAAGGGCTCAGCCGTTGGGAAGTGCCTTTGTCGGTATCCTGTGTCTGATCGTTTCGGTCATTGTACTGCTCGGCACTCTTTATGTGACCTTTGTAGGCGCAAGAGCTGCCTACAGATGCCTTGAAGACAAGGGAGCTTTCGACGGCACGATCGTTGAGTACATTGATTTTAATCTGTGATTGAATTTCAGACCCGACCTTGTGTCGGGTCTTTTTTCTTGACAAAAAGGCGTAAGTATGCTATAATACGAAAAACAGATACCCCGACTTTGGTAAAGTCGGGGTTATTGTGCGTGATATACTAAGGAGGATTTATGGGACTTTTTGAAAAATTAAAGGCATTGTCCGAGCAGTCTCAGCCGACAAGGCCCGAATTTATTATAGCAGGACTCGGGAATCCGGGTGTAGCTTACGAGAACACAAGGCACAACGCCGGCTTTCTGGCAATAGACGCATTGGAGAAGAAGTACAGCTTCACCCCGAACGAGCACAAGTTCAATGCAGTCTGCAACAGAGCCGTCATCGGCGGAAAGAGCTGCCTTATTATGAGACCGCAGACCTTTATGAACAAAAGCGGAGAAGCTATCAGCGATGCTATGGACTTCTACGAGATCGACCCCGAAAACATCATCGTAATCTATGACGACATCTCTCTCGATGTCGGAACGATGAGGATAAGGCGCAAGGGCTCGGCAGGCGGTCATAACGGAATGAAGAGCATAATAGCTCTCTGCGGCACTCAGGATTTTCCGAGAGTCAAGATAGGCATAGGTGCCAAGCCTCACCCTGACTATGACCTTGCCGACTGGGTGCTCTCACGCTTTTCCGACGAGGATATGAAGAAGCTCTCCGAAGTATTTAACCACACCGCCGAGGCAGTCGAGCTCATCATCAAGGGCGAAACAGGCGAGGCAATGAACCGCTTCAACTGAACACAGTTTTTTAGGTAACAGGGAAAAGCGAAAAGATAATAGGGTATTAGGGTATTAGGTAATAGGTGATAGGGAATAGGGAATAGGGAATAGGTATGGAGTCAGCTTTGCTGACTTATGCCCATTCGGGCGTACAGAAAGTGCATACTTTTCGCTTGTTATTCTCAGGCAGATTGATCTGGTTTTCACTATCACCTTTGGATATGGAGCGCAGCCCCATTTTAAATCATCACCGAAGGTGATACCTTACCTATTACCTGTTCCCTATTCCCTATTACCTAAATACCTATTGCCTAAATATCTATTACCTAAAAATCTATTGCCTTTTAACTAATTAAAGAATGGGGTTTTTATGAATATATTTGAAAGAATGGCGGCTCAACTGCCGTTTTGCAAGGATATTATAAACTGCGTGCTCAAAGGCTATACCCCAGTGTCGCTGTCGGGTGTGTCGAATATTCATAAGGCACATACTGTACTTGGACTCAGTAGGATATCTCCCGTGCTTGTGATATGCGATGATGAAGCTCACGCACTGAGAATGGCTCAGGACATAAACGAAATGTCAGGACAGCAGCTAGCTGTGTTCTACCCTGCAAAGGATCTGAACTTCGCCCTTATGGAAGGCATCTCCCGTGAGTACGAACACAAAAGAATAGAGGCTCTCTCTCAGCTTATGCAGGGGAAAGCCTCTGTTTGCTGTGCCGGCATCGAGGCCTGCTTACAGGCGGCTATGCCTCCGAAGGCTCTGAAGGAGTACTCCTTTGAAATAAGCGAAGGCAGCACTGTCGATATGGAGGAGCTGCTGAGAAGGCTTGTTGCCGCAGGCTATACCCGCACCGATCAGGTCGAGGGGCAGGCGCAATTCTCGCACAGGGGCTCGATAATTGATATCTTCCCCGTTCAGGAAAGCAGACCTATAAGGCTTGAGCTCTGGGGCGATGAGGTTGACTCACTGTCCTATTTTGATACGCAGTCACAGCGCAGGACAAACAGCCTGAAAAGCGTTACCGTATTCCCTGCTCTGGAGATAATCTTCCCCGACAGGGAGGAACTGAAGGAAAAGCTGCAAAAGCTTTCTTCATCGGCAAGGGGCAAACAGGCAGATAAAATAAAGCTCTCTATCAGCCGTGATATCGAGGCTATTGATGCAGGGCTTCTTCTCACAGACCTTGACAAGTACTACTCTGTATGCTATGACAGAACATACACTATATTTGACTACTTTGAATCGGGTATTGCTGCAGTGTGTGAGTACTCAAACTGTCTTGACAAAGGCAGAGCCGTACTCTCTCAGCTCTCCGAGGATATTAAAAACCTGCTTGAGGAGGGTATCCTCTTCCCGAAGCTTATGGGCTTTTACATCGACCTGACTCAGGTTGAAAAGGCAGTTCTCGAAAAAAGAGCCGTCTTTCTTGACAGCTTTATGCGTTCAAACAACGGATTAAGATTTAAGAAGCTTATCACCTCAAACTGCCGGCAGACCTCTACCTGGGGCGGAAATATAGCCACTCTTGATGAGGAGCTCAAAGACCTCTGCTCACAGGGCTACTGCACAGTGCTTCTTGCAGGCTCCGAGAAAACAAAGCCTATCATCATAAAAGACCTCACCGATGAAGGAATAGACGCCTATCCCCTTGATGAGGACAGCGAGATAACCGCAGGCCGTGTTTATGTAAGAACAGGCTCTCTCTCGGGCGGCTTTGACTACCCTGATGTAAAGCTTGCTGTCATAACTCAGCAGAAAACTATGGCTTCTAAAAAACGCCGCTACAGACACAAGGCAGGAGAAGAAATAAAAAGCCTTTCCGACATAAGGCGAAATGACCTTGTAGTTCACGCTATGTACGGCATAGGCAAGTTTGACGGCATAAAAAGCATAGAAACAAACGGCTCGACCAAGGACTATATCACTATAAAATACGCAGGAACAGACGTGCTTTATGTGCCTGTAACTCAGCTTGACCTTGTTTCCCGATACATCGGAGCAGGCGACGATGACAGCGTAAAGCTCAATAAGCTTAACACCAACGAATGGAAACGCACCCGAAATAAGGTTCGCTCCGCTGTGAAGGATATGGCAAAGGAGCTCACCGAGCTGTACGCAAAACGGCAGGCGGCAAAGGGCTATGCCTTCTCGCCAGATAATGACTGGCAGGCTGAGTTTGAGGAACGCTTCGACTACGAGGAAACCGAGGATCAGCTCCGCTCAATAAGCGAGATCAAGTCCGATATGGAAAAGC
Source organism: uncultured Eubacteriales bacterium (assembly GCA_900318545.1). Lineage (GTDB taxonomy): Bacteria > Bacillota > Clostridia > Oscillospirales > Ruminococcaceae > Hominimerdicola. The sequence goes on along the minus strand of ONLC01000034.1, from coordinate 12,359 downwards.
CTGTTCCAATGGACAGACTGCTCTGCGGAGATGTTGGCTTCGGCAAAACAGAGGTAGCCCTGAGGGCAGCCTTCAAGTGTATGCTCGACGGCAAGCAGGCGGCTCTCCTCTGCCCGACTACAGTTCTTGCATGGCAGCATTACCAGACGGCTATAAAACGCTTCGGGCACTTCCCCGTGAATATTGAGCTGCTTTCACGCTTTCGCAAGCCAAAGGAGCAGGCAAAAATAGTCCGTGAGGTGAACAGAGGCACTATCGACCTTATAATTGGCACTCACCGCCTTGTCCAGAAGGACGTTGCCTTCAAGGACTTGGGGCTTGTCATAATAGATGAGGAGCAGCGCTTCGGAGTTGCCCAGAAGGAGCGCTTCAAGGAGCTTTTCAAGGGTGTTGACGTGCTTACCCTCTCTGCAACACCGATACCGAGAACCCTCAATATGGCTATGAGCGGTATCAGAGATATGTCCGTCATCGAAGAGCCGCCTGTTGACCGCTACCCTGTGCAGACCTATGTTATTGAATATAACCTCGGAGTGGTAGTAAATGCAATACAGAAGGAGCTCAGAAGGGGCGGTCAGGTTTACTATATATATAACAGGGTCGAGAGCATAATGCTGACAGCTCACAAGCTTGCCGAGGCTCTCCCCGAGGCTAGAATAGCTGTCGCTCACGGACAGATGCCCGAAAATGAGCTCTCCGAGATATGGAGACAGCTATGCGACCGTGAGATTGATGTGCTTATCTGCACAACTATCATAGAAACAGGTGTTGATGTTCAGAATGTAAACACCCTCATTATTGAGGACTCCGACAGGCTGGGGCTTTCACAGCTATATCAATTGCGAGGGCGTGTAGGACGCTCAAACAGGAGAGCGTTTGCGTATTTCACCTTCAGAAGAGGAAAAGTGCTGACAGAGATCGCAGCCAAAAGGCTCGACGCTATAAGAGAGTTCACACAGTTCGGCTCGGGCTTCAGGATAGCGCTTCGTGACCTTGAAATCAGAGGCGCAGGCTCGATACTCAGCGGTCAGCAGCACGGCCACATGGAGGCCGTCGGTTATGATATGTATATAAGGCTTCTGAACGAGGCTGTTGCACAGGCTAAGGGAGAGGAGCTGCCGCCCTCACCCGAGGACTGCCTTGTGGACATAGCGATTGATGCATATATTCCCGAAAGCTATATAGAAAACAACTCCCAAAGGATAGACTGCTACAGAAAAATAGCCTCTATTATGAATGAAGAGGACTCCCGTGATGTGCTCGATGAGCTTATCGACCGCTACGGCGACCCGCCCAAGGCTGTGGCAGGTCTTATAAATGTTGCACTGACGAGAAACTCTGCCGCTAAAATGGGCATAAAGGAGATAGCCCAGAGGGGCGAAAACCTCTACTTCTACATCACCGACTGTGAGCCGCAGCAAATAGCAAAGCTCTGTAAGCTTTACGGAAACAGGATCAAGTTCAATGATTCCGAAAAGCCCTATTTTGTGATAAAGCTCGACAAAAAAGAAAAGACCCCCGACCTTATGCGTGAGGCGGTAATGGCTTTCAGGATTTGACAATTCGGGATAACTGATGTATAATTGAATTGACAGTATTGTTATTAAAAGAATTGACAGTATTGTTATAAAAATATGAAAGGAAGCTGTTTATGAAAGGAAAAAGACTTCTCAGCTGGCTGTTTGCTCTTTCACTTGCAGCAGGGACAACAGGCATCTGTGCCGCTGCAAATGAGCTGTCCGAGTCAGAGACCGTAAGCATACAGACATATGAAAGCTCCGATGAGGAGTGGGCGCTGAGCTTTGATTACTGCTCTTTTTATGCCGATGACGGCGAGCACATCTACACAGGTTCTCCTGTGAAGCCCTCTATAACTGCTTACAATTATTACACAGGTGATGACCTTAAAGAAGGCGTTGATTACACTGTCACTGCGGACAGTGACCCGAATGCAGGCGAAAAAACAGCTGTTATAAAGGGTCTCGGCGTTTATGCAGGTCAGCAGACAGAGGTAGGCTACTACATTTATCAGGCTGATCTGAGCAACGGCTCTGTATCGGTGCCCTCACTTACTTATACGGGCACTGCGGTAAAGCCTGCTGCTGTTGTAAAACTGGGCGGAAAAACTCTCGTTGAGGGAGTTGACTATGACGCTGAGTTCTCCAGCATCGAATGGGATGAATATGATGTTGGCACCTACTATGCGTATTTCTACGGAAAGGGCAACTACAGCGGCTACCTTTCGGGCAGCTACAGGATAAACCAGAAGAATGCTTCATCTGCTGTGGTCACAGGAATAAAGTCAAAAGCCTATGACGGCTGGGAATACTGTCCCGAGCCGACCGTCACTCTTGACGGAAAGAAGCTGAAAATATATGATGACTACACTATCTCATATAAGAACAACAATTCCATCGGCACAGGTACGGGAACTATTACATTCAAAGGCAATTATTCGGGCAGAAAGACCTTTACCTTCATGCAGACGATAGGCAGACCCGCAGGCGTTTCTGCTTTGCAAGGAGAAAAAACTATCAAGGTCAGCTGGAACAGCGTTCCGGGAGCCGCAGGTTATCAGCTCTACAGATACGACGCTGCAAAAAAGCAATATGTCCTCGTGGGGAGCACCAAGAACACAGCTTATGCAAACTCAGGGCTGCAGTATGCTACAGCGTATAAATTCAAGGTAAGAGCTTACTACACCCAGAACGGCTCTACCAAGTACGGCAGCTACTCAAACATTATTAATACGACTACTCTGCCGCCGCATACTACCGTAACTATGGCAACAGGCGAGAAAACCTGCCTTGTAAAGTGGAGCAAGGTAACAGGCATCGACGGCTATGAGCTTATGAGGTTCGACCGGGATTCAGGCACTTATAAACGCTATAAGCTCATGGGCAAGAACGATACTCAGCTCTATATCACGGGGCTCAGCAATGATACTGACTACAGGTACCTTGTGCGCACCTACAAAACGGTGAACGGCAAGACCGTTTATTCCAGAGAGTCAAACAATATGGGCACTCAGGATAAGACCTCACGTTTCAACGGCCTGCTGAGATCTTCGGTTTCAAGGACTTATAAGATCTACAACGTAACAGGCGCAAAAACAACGACTTCTTACAGGACTATCCCCGACAGTGAGTGGAACCTTGTTAAGAAATTCGCAAGCACGCATTTCAAGTCAGGCTGGTCGAATTACCAGAAGGCCATGTATACCTATGATTACATCGTTAATCATACCAACTATCAGAACGACTACTCCAAGATAGACTGGTCAAGACCCGTATATCATGTATTCGTAAAGAGAGAAGCTCAGTGCGACGGCTTCAACGGAGCCTTCGTTGCTGTAATGAGATATCTCGGCTACGATATGAACCTGATACAGGGTACTGTAAATCAGTCAGGAGGAAAGATCGGTCCTCACTGGTGGGCTACGATAAAGAGAGGCACTCAGAACTATATCTTCGACACTAACATGGAGTATTACTGGTCGGGAGACACACACTATTTCTTCTGCGCCAAGTATTCTGACCCGCTGTACGTTTCCGGAAGATACAGAATAAACAACAAGAACAGATACAAATAAGCTTTTATCCCCTCACCGAATATACGGTGAGGGGCTTTTTGTGAACAAAATGTAAAATCGCAGAATAAGACTTGACAACTCGGGAATAATATGTTATATTGAATTTGCAATATTAAATTGTACACAATCAGATTGCAAAAATCCAAAGGAGGAAAACATTATGAGCATTTATGATATCAGCGTTAAGAACAACAAGGGTGAAGACGTATCAATGGCTGACTATAAGGGAAAGGTCATTGTGATAGTAAACACAGCAACTGGCTGCGGCTTTACTCCTCAGTATAAGCCTCTTGAGGAGATGTATGAGAAGTACCACGACAAGGGTCTTGAGATAGTAGATGTTCCCTGCAACCAGTTTGCAGGACAGACTCCCGGTACTGATGAGGAGATCCACGAGTTCTGCACTCTGAAATACAATACGCAGTTCCCTCAGATGAAAAAGTCTGATGTAAACGGCGAAAATGCTATAGAGCTTTTCAAGTATCTCAAGAGCCAAAAGGGCTTTGAGGGCTTCGGAAAGGGGCCAAAGGCTATTGCTATGTCGGCTATGTGCAAGGCAAGGGATAAAGACTATAAGAACAATCCCGATATCAAGTGGAACTTTACTAAGTTTGTTGTTGACAGAGAAGGCAACGTAGTCGCAAGGTTCGAGCCTACTAAGGATATGAAGGCACTTGAAAAGCTTGTGGCTGAGCTTATAGGATAACTACAGAAACAGGTGAGCTTATGTCAAGATACGATATTGCAATAATCGGTACGGGGCCTGCGGGAATATCCGCAGCGATAACGGCTAAAATAAGGAATAAAGAGATCATTCTGCTAGGCAGCAGTGATATAAGCGCAAAGCTTTCTAAGGCTCACAGGATAGATAACTACCCCGGGCTTTCGCAGATAAGCGGTGCAGATTTTGCTGAGAAGCTTAAAGCCCAGCTTTCTGACCTAGGGATAGAGATCACTCAGAAGCAGGTCAGCGCTGTGTATGCAATGGGAGAGTACTTCTCATTGCAGGCAGGTGAGGATATGATCGAGGCAAGCTCTGTGATAGTTGCTTCGGGAGTTGTGCAGGGCAAGGCACTGCCGGGTGAGGATAAGTACCTCGGGCGAGGAGTAAGCTACTGTGCTACCTGTGATGCAAGGCTCTACAAGGGAAAGACAGTCGCTGTACTGGGCTACAGCAATGAGGCTCCCGAGGAAGCCGAGTTTCTCTCGGAGATAGTTGAGAAGGTCATCTATGTGCCGATGGGTAAGGAGCTACCCGAGGAGAGAGAAAACATTGAAATAGTCAGAGAAAAGCCTGCTGAGATAGTCGGCGAGAAGAGCGTAACAGCACTTAAAACCGATAAGGGCGTGTATGAGGTATCCTGCGTGTTTGTTCTCAGAGATGCTGTAATGCCCGACAAGCTCGTTCCGGGAGTTGAGACTGACGGCGCTCACATCAAGGTAGACCTTAATATGAAAACAAACCTGCCCGGGCTCTTCGCCTGCGGTGATATTGCAGGAAAGCCTTATCAGTACGTAAAGGCAGCAGGTCAGGGAAATGTGGCGGCTCTATCAGCTGTGACGTATCTTATGGAAAAGCAGAAAAACGGTTGACAATCATCAACAGATATAGTATTATAAAAGTGAAGCAGGTCGGCAAGCAGGCATGAACCTCCTCATATCCCTTGCCTGCTCCGACCCTTATATAAAACAAAGGAGAGATAACTATGGTAAAGGTAATAGAGAATAACAATATTGAGGCTGTAAAGGCTTCCGAGTACGCAGTGGTTGACTTTAACGCAACATGGTGCGGTCCATGCAGAATGCTCGCACCTGTGATCGAGGAGCTTGCAGAGGAGCTTGACGATGTAGAGTTCTTCTCCTGCGATGTTGACGAGAACGATGAGTGTGCTGCTCAGTTCGGTATACAGAGCATACCTGCGGTAGGCATTTTCAAGAACGGAGAGCTCGTTGATATGGCTGTAGGCTTCAGACCTAAGGAAGCCATGAAGGAATTTATACTTTCAAAGAAATAAGACAAGACGGTGAGACATAATGGACAAAAAGTACGAGCCTCTCAGGCTTTGCAATCAGCTTTGCTTTCCGCTTTATGCGGCATCTAAAGAGATAGTCAGGCGCTACACTCCGATACTTGAAGAGCTTGACCTGACATATACGCAGTACATTACTATGATGGTACTGTGGGAGCATGAGAGCATAAGCGTAAAGGAAATGGGAAAGCTTTTGTATCTCGATTCGGGAACGCTTACCCCTGTGCTCAAAAAGCTCGAGCAGAAAGGGCTCATCATCAGAAAGCGTGACAGTGCCGATGAAAGAGTACTGATAGTAACGATCACCGATGAGGGCATGGCTCTGCGTGAAAAAGCTCTGGCAGTGCCTGAAAAGGTTGCCTGTACGATATGTCTTTCACCTGAGGAAGCAGCCTTTCTCTACAAGACCCTGCACAAGCTGCTGGGCGACTGTGAAGAATAGAAAAAGCTCCTTGATTATCAAGGAGCTTTCAGTCTGTCGATAAACTCAAAATAGTGCAGATTTTGCCTCGTCAGGTCTGTACATTCGTACAGACAGACTCGGCTGGAGTGAGGGGAGATGGGGCTTCGCCCCATTTGCCCCACTGGGGCTATCGCCCCAGACCCCTTTTAAAAGAACTTTTGCAACAAGCAGAAAGCTCCTTGATTATCAAGGAGCTTTATTTTTATGGTCTGCCCTGCGGAGGAGGTCCGCCGACGCCGTTCTTTTTGAGCACAAGCTTCATAAAGATCGGCATGAAAACAAATATCAGTATGTATCCGAGCACCAGACTCAGTGCCATGCCCTTGAGAAGCATAGGTACATATGGTATTTTAGCACCGTGACTTGCAGCATTCCTGTGTGCGAGGGTTATCATCGCAACTGTGATTATCGGAGTGTAGATAAGGTCCGAAATCAGTGACTCAAATGCTCTTGCGCCCATAGTACCCGGCTTTACACCCACCTTTGCGTCAAGTGCATCATTAACCCTCTTCATTGGCACTAAAAAACCGATAACAAGGCTTATCACAAGACTGACAACAAAGCTTATCAGAAAGCCCGGCACTGTAAACTTCCCCGAGGAAAGTACTCCTGCCAGCGACAGACAAAAGCTTAATGTCACTCCCATAAGCAGGCTCATCTGCCTGCCTATTTTTTTCATATCCATAAGTTTCCCTCCGAAGCTTAGTCTCCGAAAACTATGCCGATCTCCTTGGCAGTCTTTACAAGCTGATGATCCTCGGGAACGAACTTGGTCTTTCCTGCTACTTCCTCGAGAGGATTCTCGGAAACGACCTCATTTATCATTGCAACGGCATAGCCGAACTTGTCCTTGCTGATAAGCTCAGCCGCATGAACGCCGAACTTTGTAGCAAGCACTCTGTCGTAAGCGCTGGGGCTGCCGCCTCTGAGCATATGTCCGGGTACGCAGACTCTTGTTTCTCTGCCTGTCATCTGCTCGATCTGTGAAGCTATCCTTGCAGTAGCTGTGCCTATGCCCTGCTCTGCTCTCTGCTTAGCTCTTTCTTTCTTTTTGAGCTTTGCCTCTGCCTTATCAAAGGCACCCTCGGCAACTGCCATAATGGAGAAGCCCTTGGATTCTCTCTTCTCGCAGGCCTCGGCCAGCTTTTCAATATCGTAAGGTATCTCGGGGATAACGATCATATCAGCGCCGCCTGCTATACCAGCATAAAGGGTCAGCCAGCCTGCCTTGTTGCCCATGATCTCGGCAACGAGGATTCGTCCGTGAGAGTTTGCTGTGGAGTGCAGTCTGTCAATAACATCTGTTGCGGTGTCAACTGCGGTATGGAAGCCGAAGGTCACGCTTGTTCCCCAGATATCATTATCTATCGTTTTCGGAAGGCCTATAACGTTAAGACCCTCGGTAGAGAGAAGATTAGCGGTCTTGTGAGTTCCGTTTCCGCCCAACGTCAGCAGGCAGTCAAGCTTCTGCTTTTTGTAGGTAGCCTTCATAGCCTTTACCTTATCGACATTGTCCTCCTCAATGACCTGCATTTTCTTGAACGGAGTTCTCTTTGTTCCGAAGATAGTTCCGCCCGTAGTAAGTATGCCCGAGAAATCGGACTGCGTCATTTCCTTGCACATATTGTTTATAAGACCGAAATAGCCGTCCTCAATGCCGACTATCTCAACGTCCTCTCCGAATTTCTCATAGCAAGCCTTAGCAACACCTCTGATAGTTGCATTAAGTCCCGGGCAGTCGCCGCCGCTGGTAAGAATACCGATACGTCTTTTCATAGGTTTTCATTTCCTTTCGTTATAGTATAGTCTATTCGGTTTTGACCTCTGACAAATGCTCATTCATATAATTGGACAAATACGAATACAGAGCCTTTGCCTCACCGCCGTCAGTTTTGTATACCGTTCCGCAGATATTTACATAGTTGTCATTCTCAGGCATATAAACATACGCACCGTTATCCAACTCAGCAGATACAGTAGCTCCGTTTGGCTTTTCTCTTTTTGCCCATTTATCTTTGTCTTTCTCGCTAAGCGGCTCATATTCCACCTGAATGCCCGTACATCTCTCTGTAACAGCGGCACAAAGCTCACTGTCACCAAATGCAACTCCTTCGTGATAATAGGTACCGTCATTTTTCAGAGTACAGCTTTTTGCTTCAGGCATTTCATTAACACTCGTTACGGCAGGTTGTTTGTCAGAAGATGTATCGCCCTCAACCGAGCCGCAGCCGACCAACAATAAAGCCATTATTAAAGTACAGATCAACGTTTTCATTCGGTCACCATCTCCTATCGCTTTTAGCCTCGGGCTGATCCTCAGTACTCATCGTCATCCGAGCCCGAAAACTCGTTATCTTCCGCACCTGCGGGTGCTGTGTTTTCGTCTTCTTCATCATCGGGATCCTCATCGTCATCAATGTAGCTGAAACGCATATTGCTCCTGCGGTGATCGTCCTTGTCATCGTCAAGCTTGAACCTTGCGATCATGTTCTTGAGTATGAGCGACTGGCTTGAAAGCTCCTCAGAAGCAGAGGCTGTGCTGACCGCTGTAGATGTGTTCGCAGATACGACTGCCGAGATCTGGTCTACTCCCGTATTTACCTGCGCTATGGCTCCCGACTGTGTCTCCGATGCCTCGGAAATGTTCTTTACGAGTGCTCTTATCTGGTTCGACTTTTCAACTATCTCATTCAGGCTCTTAGCAGTCTGCTACGAGTGCTCTTATCTGGTTCGACTTTTCAACTATCTCATTCAGGCTCTTAGCAGTCTGCTCAGCTATCTGAGAGCCCTTTGCAACGGCTGCGGAGGAGTTCTCGATAAGGTCTGCGGTCTGTCTTGCAGCCTCAGCCGAACGTGATGCAAGCCTTCTTACTTCATCGGCTACGACACCGAAGCCCTTCGAGCCTTCTCTTGCTGCCTCAACGGCTGCGTTAAGAGCAAGTATATTTGTCTGGAAGGAGATCTCATCAATTACCTTGATGATCTTAGCGATCTCATCGGACGAGGTCTTGATAGCGTTCATAGCTTTAAGCATATTCTCCATATCCTCGTTGCAATTGTTTACGGCCTCTGTATTATCTGAAACGATGTTGTAAGCATTCTTTGAGTCCTCAGAGTTCTGCATGATCTGATCTGATACATCGGAGAGCGTTGCGGACAGCTCCTCAATAGCAGATGCCTGCTGTGTAGCACCCTGTGATACCGACTGCGAGTAATCGGAAACCTGAACAGCTCCCGAGTTCACCTGCTCGGCAGAAAGGTTTATTGATGCGAATGTATCATTCAGAGAATCGAAGATCTCATTGAAGGTGCTCTTTATCTTGAAGAAGTCGCCCTTGAAGTTACCCTCCAGTCTGTACTGCAGGTTGCCCTCGGAGATCTGTGTCAGCGAGTAGGTAATAAGGCTTATATACTGTCTGAGCGAGAATACAGTTTCCTCCAGCGAGGTAGAAAGCACGCCGAGCTCGTCCTTGGAGTACCATACATCTACGGGGTCAGTCAGGTTGCCCTGCGCAAGCGACCTCAGACGGTTTGTAGTCGAGATTATCGGCTTTGCAAGACGTGATGCAAAGAACACTGAGAATACTACAGTCAGTATAAGTATAAGTGTGCCGATTATAAGGCCGTTTCTTACAGCCACATTCTGTGACTCAGCAAAGTCAGATATATCAGCTGTCATAACTACCTTACTGTTAAAGAAATCACTCTTCACATGGTAGGTATAATAGGTAGTATCATTATAAGCATAGCTTTCATTGCCGCTGTCTGTTCCGAGGATAGCCTTAGCAGCCTCAGCAGCCTCCTCCTCGGATTCTCCGAGGTTGTAGATATCAGCCTTTGCACCCTTTGCAGAAGGTTCAACAATTATCTTGCCCTTATTGTTTACAACATATACAAAGCCCTTGCTTCCGAGCTTGAATGAATTCAGATCATTTGAAAGCAGAGTTGTATCAATAGTCAGCACCGAGATACGGTCTGCACCGCTTTCATTTTTGCCCGTGCAGAGGATAGAAAAACACTTACTGCCGTTTACCTCATGAATATCGGAGATGTAAGCTGCTGTCATTTCCTTGGCTTCATCGATCTGCTCCTTATCAATGCCGTCGGCAGTGCCGTCACCCGAAGACGCAAGCACCTTTCCGCTGCCGTCAAGAATAGCAAGCGAGATATACTGGTTGCTGTTATTAGTGAAGCTTGCCTGCAGCATATCCATTCTTTCCTGATCGCTTTCAGCCATTGTGTATGCATTTGAGTCAGTGGTATTCTTCACCGAGTTCATATACAGCATAACCGTGTCATTGAAGTCGCTCGCAGCACTCTCTGCCATCGGCTCCATAGATATAATGATCGACTTCTCTATCGAGTTCGAGATAAAGAAGATCATAGCTGCTCCCAGAAAAGCAAACACAGCTACCGCTACAAGCACCATTGCAAGCATAACCTTAGTACGAAGTCTTTTCATATTCACCATATCCCGTGAGGATATGTTCTCACCTCCGATAATATTCTAAAGGTCAGACCCTCTGCCCGACCGCACAGTTTCACATATTAAATAATAGTATATCACATTTGCACAAATATTTCAAGTATCAGAGTGAGATTTTTTTGTATTTTTTAGCTTTTTTCGCATAGAAATATTAGAGTAGAAATTATGCAAAACAACAAAGGGAGAAAAAACTATGAAAAAATACAAGCTATCCGTCCTGTTTACAGCAGCTGTTCTGCTCTGCTCCTGCGGAGAAGCCTCCTCTGAAACAGCCGAAGCCAAGCCCTATGACCCGAACAGGCGAGAGGTAACTATCCTTGCCTACCCTTCCCTGTCGGACGGGACAGACAAAAACGCTGTAAGCTTCACCCGGCTGGAGGACGATCTGAAAACGCTTAAAGCCTCGGGCAGCGAGGCAGTCCTTGTGAATGACCTTATCCGCTTTGTAAACTATGACGGTGAGCTCCCCGAAAAGCCAGTAGTCCTCACTGTTGATGATGCTAAGCTTAACTGCCTGACAAAGCTTCTTCCACTGGCAGAAAAGTACGATGTATGCTTCAGCATTGCCCTTAAAGGCGACAAGGCTGAGCACGCCTCAGACGATGCCGCCCCCGAGCCCGAGCACTCATACCTTGATTGGAAGGACATTTATGCCCTGCGTGAAAGCGGCAGATTCGAGTTCACCAACAGCACCTGTTCCCTCTACACCGACACAGGCAGGCACGGCTGTACAAGGCTCCGCTCAGAGGACGAGCGTGAGTACAGACGGCTCCTTTACGGAGATGTGTTCAGGCTGCAAAGGCTCTGTGATGAGTGCTGTCAGTTCAAGCCGAATGTTTTTGTCTACCCCCTCGGCTATACCGACAAGGCAGCGGAGGAGGTGATCTCTGAGTGCGGCTTTGAGGCGACTATGACTATCGGAAAGGGTACGAACATCATCAAAAAGAACAAACCCGAAACTCTTATTGATCTGAAAAGACAAAACAGGGCTTGACAAGAAAGGGCTCAGCGGTTATGATATAAGTACAATTTACAGAATGGAGGTCTGACTATGGACAATAATGCGATCTTTAAGATCAGCTACGGGCTTTTCGTTGTAACAGCAAAGGTTGGAGACAAGGACAACGGATGCATAACGAACACCCTGCAGCAGGTAACGGCTGAGCCCAACCGTGTGAGCATAACCGTAAACAAGGCAAACTACACCCACGATATGATAATGGAATCTAAGAGCTTTACCGCCTCAGTCATCAGCGAGACGGGCGACTTTGAGCTTTTCAGGCATTTCGGATTTCAGTCGGGGCGTGATACCGACAAGTTCGAGGGCTTCGCTGACTGCAAACGTTCGGCAAACGGAGAGCTTTACATCACAAAGGGCGTAAATGCGTACATTTCGGGAAAGGTCTGTCAGGTGATCGATCTGGGAACACACACTATGTTCATAGCAGACGTTACCGAAGCCGAGGTGCTGAGCGATGCACCCTCTGCGACCTATGCATACTATCATGCAAACATCAAGCCCCAGCCCGAGAAGAAGCCTGCTGAAAAGACGGTATGGAGATGCAGGATCTGCGGCTACATCTATGAGGGTGAGGAGCTCCCTGAGGACTACATCTGTCCGCTGTGCAAGCACCCAGCCTCAGACTTTGAGAAGGTAGAAGCAGAGCCTCATAAAGACGAGGATGCAGTACCCGTCGGCACAACTGATGACGGCAAAACCATCTGGCGCTGTACAGTATGCGGATACGAGTATGTCGGAGATACACTTCCCGAGGATTTTGTCTGTCC
>ONLC01000122.1 GCA_900318545.1 uncultured Eubacteriales bacterium | reverse complement strand
GCTAACGCCTCTGCACATCATCTGCCGTGTCAAGCCTGCTTGACGACCCGCTTATCCGTCATATTACCCAAATTCTCCTTGACTTGCGTCAGCAAGCCTACGTCGAATTTAGGCAATCTGACGAAAATCTGGACGGCGCATCTGATGCACAGAGGTCGTGCGGTGTTGCCTTAATTTAACAACCTTAAATATTATAGCATATCGCTCCGCCAAAGTCAAGAAGCGTTTTATTACTTCTTTGTGTACTTCTTATAACCCGGGTGCTTGCCTGTAACGCCGTACTGGTCTCTCATGCCGATAAGGCGGTTAATGTTATTCATATCGATATCCTTTACTCCGCCAAGCAGTCTTGCAACGAGAGATATCTGAGCCTGAAGCTCCAGAGTTTCCATTCTGTAGTAAGCTGTAGTCAGGTCAGCGCCGACTGTAAGAGCACCGTGATTTGTCAGGAGCATTACATCGTGATAGGGGAGATACGGCTCAATAGCCTGCGGCACTTCGTATGTCGACGGTGTGCCGTAGGGTGTAAGCGGAACCGAGCCTACAGTTATAACTGTCTCTATCATGCAGTAGTCATCAAGCGGCTTGTGAGCGCAGGCAAAGCCCGTAGCCACAGGCGGATGTGCGTGAACAACAGCACCTACATCGGGGCGCTCCTGATAGCATTTCATGTGCATTTTTATCTCAGAGGAGGGTCTCCAGTCCTCAGTGGGCTTCTCGATCACGTTGAAGCTGCCGTCGATAAGGCCGATATGGTCTCTTGTTATCTCATACTTAGAGATACCTGTTCTTGTTGCAAGATAGCGGTCCTCATCGACCTTTACGGAAACATTTCCGTCATTAGCAGCTACCCAGCCCTTTGTCCACATCTTATGGCAGACCTCAACTATCTGATCCTTTATATCTTCGTACATATTCTTAGTCCTTTCTTATTCGGGGATTACAACTCCCTTTTGGAGCATTATATTTGCGTATATTGCAGTTTCGCCCGTAGCGACGATTGCGTAGGCTTTCTTCGCCTCTTCATAAAAGGCAAAGCGTTCTATCTCACCGACTGTCTCAGCACCTCTTTCATCGTGCCTTGCGATGATAGCCTTGTACTCGTCCCAGATAGGGGTTTCGGCATTGTCACCGGGCATTACCTGCATAAGGCTGACAGGCTTCTCAACGTAGGTGTCAAGAGGGAAGAGCGTGAGTATCGCATCTAACAGCTCCGGTACACCGTGACCGTCACAGCGTATGACCTTCGCGTTCTTTCCCATGCTTTCGGCAGGGAAGTTGCCGTCAGCTATCACTATCCTGTCCGAGTGTCCCATTTCACAGAGCGTTTTAAGCAGCTCGGGCGAGAGTATAGGCGGTATGTTTTTAAGCATTGGCTTTATTCTCCTTTAATGCGTTTATCTGAATTTTGATGTTGCCGAGAGCAGTGGCTTCAGAAGAGCCTTTGACAACCTGTTTTCCGCTTGCCTCAGCGATGAGCTCACAAAGGAGCGAGTCCTTGGTTCCTCCGCCGACAATTATAAGCTTTTCAAAGGTCTTTCCTGTGCAGCTTTCAAGCTCGGCAAGTGTTTTTGCGAATTTTGCAGCTAAGCTGTCATAAATACATCTTATTATCTCGCCGTCATCAGCAGGCTTGCCCTGACCTCTCATCTGGCACAGAAGGGCTATCCTGTTCGGCAGGTCTCCGGGTGCTGCAAGAGATGGGTCATCGGTATCAATGAGAAAACGCTTGGGCTGAGCCTCTCTTGCCATGGTTTCCATATCGGCAAAGCTGTATTCTCTGCCGTTTTTAGCCCAGTAGCGGCGGCTCTCCTGAATAAGCCACAGTCCTGTCAGATTTTTAAGGTACGAGGTCTTTCCGCCGTATCCCTTCTCATTAGTGAAAGCCATCAGCAGCGACTGATCGGAGAGTACAGGCTTTTCAAGCTGTGTCCCCAGCAGACACCACGTACCGCAGCTTAAGAAAGCGAAATCCTCGCCCGAGGCCGGCTCTGCGGCAGCCATAGCACACTGAGTATCATGTCCGCACACAGCTACCACTTTAAGCGGCTTTACTCCGAGCTCCTTGCAGATCTCGGGGCGCAGCTCTCCGACCACAGTTCCGGGCATAATCACCATAGGCAAAAGCCTTGGCGGAATGTTCATTTTGTTCAGCACATCTGCACTCCACTGATTTGTAACAGCATCTAGCATCTGAGTGGTAGACGCCATAGAAAGCTCGGTATATACTCTGTCACTCAGGAAGTAGGAGAGCAGGTCGGGCATCATCAGTATCTTGGCTGTGCGGTCAAGAAGCTGCGGTCTCTGATCTGCAAGAGAACGAAGCTGGAATACAGTATTTATATCCATTATCTGAATACCTGTAAGCTTGTACAGCTCCTCAAGCGAGATATCATCGGCACATTTTCTTGCCATGCCCTTGGTGCGCTTGTCACGGTAGTGAACGGGATTTTCGAGCAGCCTTCCATCAGCACCCACAAGCCCAAAGTCAACTCCCCAGGTGTCAATGCCTATGCTTTCAAGGTCGGGATATTTCTTCGCCTTGATGATGCTTTGCTTTATCTCGTGGAACAGTCTGAGAACGTCCCAGTACATGGTATCTCCGACCGTTACGGGGTCATTTGTAAAGCGGTGTATCTCCTCGGTCTTTATCTCGCCGTTTTCCTCCCAGCCGATAACAGCTCTTCCGCTTGATGCACCGAGGTCTATCGCTAAATGTTTAGCCATTGTTTTCCTCCCTTCAGAGGTTTATCTCATTCCCCTGTACATAGGTCCGTAGTTTGCGCAGGCTCTGTAATCAGCACCCTCCTTGTCCATGCCGAATGCATTCCATGCAGCAGGGCGGAAGATCTTCTCCTCGGGCACATTATGCATAGCAACAGGTATCCTGAGGATAGATGCCAGTGTAATGAGGTCGGCACCGACGTGACCGTAGCTGATAGCGCCGTGATTTGCACCCCAGTTGTTCATAACGTCATAAGCGGTCTTAAACGGTGCAGCGTCGGTAACTCTCGGGGTGAACCATGTGCAGGGCCATGTGTAGTCGGTTCTCTTCCAGAGGATATCGTTTACCTCTTCGGGAAGCTTTACTGTCCAGCCCTCGGCTATCTGAAGCATCGGTCCGAGACCCTTTACAAGGTTCAGTCTTATCATAGTAACAGGCATTTCGGCATCTGTAACATATCTTGATGAGAAGCCGCCGCCTCTGAAATAACCGCAGTCAGCGTAGTTCCATGTGGTAGCCTCCATAATAGCCTTCTGATCTGCCTCGGTAACGTTCCACCATTCCTTCATGACGGGCTGACCGTTCTCATCGAGCGCCTTTCCGCAGGCATCAAGGCAAGCAGCACCCGAGTTGATAAGGTGGATAAAGCCGCCTGCTTCCTTAGCCTTGCCTGTGAGCTCATAATTTGCGGCTTTTTTCAGAGCCTCGGGGCTCCAGTATGTACGGACATCGGCAAATATCTGAGCACGATTGGTCAGAAGCTTCAAAAACAGCATTCCGAGACCGTTCAGTACATCGTTTTCTGTCGCAAGGATATAAGGTTCTCTTGCGCCGTTCCAGTCAAAGGTGGTGTTGAGGAGTGCCTCGGGGAAGTCACAGTTTGGATAAAAGTCAGTCCACTGTCTCTGTCCCTGGAAGCCTGCGGCAATAGCGTTGTGGCCAACCATTTCTTCCTCTCTGCCCTTAGGGAGCTTGTCGTTGCCGTTCATAAGGTCCTTGATGATGCACATCATTTTTACAACGAACTCCCAGTCCTTTTCTTTCTCCTCGGGGGATTTCTGAAGGAAATCGGGGTTCTTGTCAAAGCCTTCCTTGCAGTTGGCCTTTGTCCACGCAAGAGCCTTCTCGTACTCCTCCTTGTCGTAGATCTCCTCTGTCATTCGTCTGATTATCTCTACCTCGTCAACAGACTCAACTCTCATTCCGAGGTATTCTTCTATAAATGCAGGGTCAATTATCGAGCCGCCTATACCCATACAGATAGAGCCTATCTGCAAGTATGACTTGCCCCTCATTGTAGCTGCTGCAACAGCAGCTCTTCCAAAGCGGAGAAGCTTCTCCTTTACGTCCTCGGGTATCTCTGTATCGTCAGCCTCGCAGACATCGTGTCCGTAGATGCCGAATGCAGGCAGACCCTTCTGGGCGTGAGTGGCGAGGACAGATGCAAGGTACACGGCACCGGGTCTTTCCGTACCGTTGAAGCCCCATACCGCCTTGATAGTGTTCTTGTCCATGTCCATAGTTTCGGCACCGTAGCACCAGCATGGAGTTACCGTCAGTGTGATGTCAACTCCTGCCTTTTTGAATTTAGCCTCGCAGGCAGCCGCCTCTGCAACTCTGCCGATGGTGGTGTCAGCGATTACTACCTTAACAGGCTCACCGTTTGAGTATCTGAGGTTGTCCTCAAAAAGCTTTGCTGCAGACTTAGCCATATTCATCGTCTGCTCCTCGAGAGACTCTCTTACCCCGAGAGCGCCTCTTCTGCCGTCGATGGTCGGTCTGATACCGATAACGGGATAATCGCCTATTAATCTGTTCTTTGCCATAATGATCCTCCTTTGATCAGCCGCACTTGTGAGATGCGGTAAAAGTTACTATCATTATACACTATATATTGTTAGATTGCAAGAGTTTTTTGTCTACTTTAACAAAATCGACAAATAATAAATCCGCAGGAATGTCCTGCGGACTCTGTTTATATCTCTGCTGTGATGTTTGTCTCCCACGCAGGATAATAGGTATCCTGCCTGAGCGTAAAGCGGTAGCCCTTCTTAATGCTGTCAATGTGGTTTATAAGCGTAAAGTAATCGTATGGGCGATGATACGCAGCTGTACAAATTTTCGGACTATAAATTTCTATAGTGCTTCGGCTGCCGTTCAGAGCTTCAATATCTGCACCCTCGACATCGTACTTTATAATGTCGGCACGGCTGCCTTTCAGTGCTTCATCAAGGCTCAGTGCCCTGATAGCTCTGCCCTTATCTGAGACAGCACCCTGTCTGCCGCCTCCCGAGCTGAAATTCAGCTCGCAGCTTTGTGACCATGCCGCTGCATTATAGTACTCAATACCATTTAGCTGAGCAGTGTTTCGCAGCAGCTTCTGGAAATTTTTCTTTTCAGGTTCAAAAGCGATTATTTTCTTATACCTGCCATTACAGCTATGAACAAACTCAAGCACGGTATCACCGTTGTAAGCTCCGAGATCACAATACACGGCATTTTCGGGCACATCAGCAAGCTTTGACTCGTCAGTGTTCAGCAAAAACGCCTGCCTGAGATAGCCAAGCTCTCCTGTTATTTTGTAGGCTGTAAGAAGCTCAAAAATCTGCCTTGAAATATCATCTCCAAGCAGAGAATATGCCCTCTCTGCTTCATCGAGCCGCTCGAAAAACACAGTCTTTTCAAAAGAACTATCCCCGATAACGCTCACCTCGGGGGCGATAAGCTCGTGACGCTCGGCTATGCTGTCGATATGAGCCATTACCTCGGGCAGGGAAGTGCCGAATGAGAGCAGTACAAGCATATCACCGCACTCCTTTTCTGCCTCGGAAAGTGTAGTTACCCTGTGCCCGTGAAAAAGCGTCCCTCTTGCAAAGCCCTCGCTCGCAAACACGCCCGAGCATTTCACCCCGAGCTTATCAAGCTGTCTGAGCACCTTGTCAGCACCGTTTCCCATTCCGTAGAGAAAGACAGTTTTTTTGGTGTCTGCGATACGCTCCTGCCACGATGTCAGCGAGCGGAGCATTTCAACGTTCATAAAACCACCTCAAACAAAAACGGACGGAGCCTTGTCCGTCCGTAAATATCAGAAAATATCAAAATCTCCTTCGCCGTCACCGTCACCGTGACTGTAATCAGCACCGACCATATCTCTGCCCCTTACACGGTACTTATCACGGTTTGCATTGATGTACTTGTCAAGCTGAGCCAGCACATCTCTCGGTGTCTTAACGCTCTTGATTTCCTTGACGGGAGTATCAACATCCTTCACATTCATAACGATTGAGCCGCACCTGAACATTCTCTGGAAAAGCGGCAGAACAAGCTTCTTGTCGATAACTCTGTAAAGCTCGAGCTCGTCCTCCTCTACTCTCAGCAGACCCTTTCTCGTAATAAACTTATCCTTAGTGAGAAAATACCTCGTGAACGAGATTGGCAGACCGAACAGGGTTCTTTTCTTATCAGTCCAGATATAATCAATTCCGTCGTTTTTCATAATGTACCGGCTCCTTTCGCTGTAAGCTGAATATGGATACTCTGCTGAAAAACATTTTACCACATCAGCACGCTTTTGTCAAGACAGAAAAAGAACTGCCTTGCCGTCGCACAGAGGATAAACCCGCATAAAAGCAGGGTGGGTAAGGCGTCCCGATGGTTTCTCGCTCCCAGCGTCGCTAACTAGTGACCAGCAATAGCAGCGGAGGTCTGCAATCCTGCACCGGAGTACGGATCCCTTTAAATAAGTGTTGGATTTAAATAACCGTGCTTGGTCGTACAAGGCAGTACGTGTTCTGTTTTATTGACTGTATTATACCACATACAGCCCTGATAATCAATAGTAATTTTATGCAAAATTCCGTACAAATAATTGTACATTATTTATCTTGACACAATAAAGGCGCTCCCGCTTGGAAACGCCTTGACAAGTCCTTATTCATCTTCCTCGTCATCGAACTCGGTTTATTCTCTCCAGGAAGATATTTCCGATTTTCTCAAACTCGTCATCATCGTCTATAGAGACAAGCATCTCATCATTGTTCTCATCAAACTCAGACTTCAGGATCACCAGATCACCCGGAGCGTTCAGTGCCTCGGCAGGATCCTCGAAGTAAGGGGTAAGAGCATAGTACTTCTCGTCCTCATACTCCATAGCATCGAGCAGCTCAAAGGTGTGCTTTTCACCATTCTCGTCTTCAAGCTCATACAGATCGGGAGCATACTCGTTCAGCTCGTTATTCATATCCATATCGTTCATATTGGTGACCTCCTCCTGTAACTGTTAAAAAAGGCGGTTCACAGGGCGATAATAAACGCCTTATGACCGCAGCAACACTATTATTATACTACATTAATATTGAAATGTCAAGTGGATTTCGTAAAAGATATATTAAATGAAAGTTTTTGAAAAAAGTTGAAAAAACCTATTGACATTTCACAAAAAGTGTGGTATAGTATGTACAAGGAAAGAGAAAGACCCCACAAACAAGCAAGAGACTTGACAAGGGCGGGGCTGAGAAACGGTCGGGAGACGCAGTTGCAGCTTCAGCGGTCAGATCGAAACTTGATTTTTGGAGGCACTCGATCCGATAGATTATCGGGAGGACGTATGGTAACGTCAATGTTTCGGACACAGTGCACAGCATTTTACCTACCGGGACACACGCATACAGAATCTAATGTGATACGAAAGGAGCAGAGTCCGATGGATGCATCAGAGATCTTCAGGGTATCCGTAGGCTCGGTAGCACATCTTAGTTGATTGGGGATCAGGACCCGTACTTAGTGAGACGGCAGATCCAAGCTTTTGTAGAAGTTCTAACGTAAAAGATGTCTGCTAGGCCCACGGCGGTCGAACTAATATATCAATCCAATCTGGATACCCTAAACTTACAATTGAATATTTTATATCTTCTAATATAAGGAGAGATCCACATGATTTGTTTCGGAAGGTATACGATCATTTAAGCTTCAGGAGTGATTCCAATGCACAGTTTATCTTTATCTGAGAAAAGAATTTTTTGAGAGAGTGAGTCCTATGAGAACTTAACTTTGAATACATTTACATAGATTTTGGAATTGCTGCGGCGAGGTCGCAGGCTTTCGGAAAGAAATGGAGTGAGTCCACCAAGAATCTATAAAGAGCGTTAGCTCACTTGATGATTGTAATTAAGATTTCCATATAGAATACTGAAGGAGTGGTGCATTATGAAAATGCACAACAGGTATCTGAACATTTAATAGATGGGAGTGAGTCCACCTAAGACTTCAGTCAGGCCGGTAAATGCGCCGGCATAGGAAACCAAATCTAATGATAAGGATGTACGATCCAATGGCTTAATAAAGTTTATTTCGCAAGACTTATTATTTTGAAAGGAAATAAATCCAATGGGATAGTTTAGCTTTTTACGACTACTATATTACCGAAAGGAAATAGATCCGATGGAATAGCTTAATGTTTGCGGACATATAAACGTAGAAAGGCGTGAGTCCAAAGGTTTATTAAGTTTTGATTAGGAATACAAAGCTGCTCGGCGTTCGGGCAGCTTTTTTATTGTTAATTAAGAAGTCCCTGCCGTATGACAGGGACTTGGTTGTTATTAAAGCATTGAAGCTCTGAGCTCCTCGCCGCTAAGAGGTGAGAGATATGCAGGGGCTACATCAAATGCTGTTTTGCAGCCTGTCTGTCCCTCTGCTGCGAGTCTGGCCATTGCTCTTGCATAGCATACGAGAACGCTTGCAGTGAACTCGGGGTTGGACTCAAGCTTCAGCGAATACTCGATCATCTGATGCGTTTTCTCACCGTC
>ONLC01000178.1 GCA_900318545.1 uncultured Eubacteriales bacterium | reverse complement strand
TAGCAGCTGCCCTGGCTATTGTAGATTTTCCTGCCCCCGAAGGGCCGTCAAGAGCCACATTTATTGTCATAATTATTATTCTCCTTTAGCAGAATTAATTGATATTGCAGCCGCATGGGCTGTAGAAAATGCTATCTGCAGATTATAGCCGCCTGTATAGGCATCGACATCAAGTATCTCACCTATGAAATAGAGCCCTCCGCAGAGCTTTGACTCCATAGTTGATGGGCTTATCTCCTTGACTGAAACTCCGCCTCTTGTAATAATAGCCTCATCAATAGGTCTCATTCTCAAAACCGTGAAGCTAAGCCTCTTTACTGTTTCTAGAAGCCTTCTTCTCTCCTCACGGGTGACTGCGTTTGCCTGTCTTGTGCCGTCAAGCTCTGCCCTCGACAGAACCATCGGAATAAGCTTTGCAGGCAGAAGCTTTCTCAGAACATTTGAAAGCTCCTTATTCGCATACTCTGTGAAATCTCTGACTATACGCCTGTCAAGTGCCGTTTCATCAAGGCCGGGCTTTAAGTCTATTTTTATAGTATAACCGTATTTTAGGGGATTGTCAATATGTGCTGACGCAGAAAGCACCAGCGGTCCGCTCAGCCCGAAATGCGTAAAAAGCATTTCTCCGAGCTCTGAATATACAGGCTTCTTTTTTCCATCTTTATAAAGGTACAGAGTACAGTTTCTGAGTGAAAGCCCCATAGCCTCGGCACATTCAGGCTGTTCCTTGCAAACGATCGGACAAAGTGAGGGGGTTATTTTCGTCACGGTATGACCGATCGACCTTGCTATCTCATAGCCTGAGCCGTCAGAGCCTGTGCCCGGATAGGAGCGACCGCCGCAGGCTATGACTACGTTTGAAGCAAAAATATTTCCACCCTTGCATACAAGGCCTGCCGCTCTGCCGTTCTCAATAATAACCGACCGAGCTTCATCTCTGATAAACTTTACTCCAAGTCTTCTGCACTCCCCTGTCAAAGCATCAACTATATCGTGTGCTTTATCGCTCACAGGGAAGACACGGTTTCCCCTCTCGGTTTTAAGTGGCACTCTCAGACCCTCAAAAAAAGCTTTTGTATCAGCAGAGGAAAAGCCCTCCAGAGCAGAATACATAAACTTCGGGTTTCTCGGAATGTTTCGCATTATATTTTCATTATCACTGTCATTAGTGA
Organism: uncultured Eubacteriales bacterium; assembly: GCA_900318545.1. Taxonomy (GTDB): domain Bacteria; phylum Bacillota; class Clostridia; order Oscillospirales; family Ruminococcaceae; genus Hominimerdicola. The sequence continues at coordinate 3,770 of ONLC01000178.1, read as the reverse complement.
CGTTGCATCTTCCCTTTCCCGTTATGGAAAGCTTTATTCCGCAGCGGTCCTTTTTCTCAATTACTGCACAGGAAAGCCCTCTCCTTGCAGCATGAACCGCACACATAAGCCCCGAGGCTCCTCCGCCTGCGATAAGAACGTCATATCCGGGCATCAGATATCCTCTCCGTTCTTCTCATATACATCGTACTCCTCCCAGACCTCTTCAAGTCTGCCGAAGGTCTCATACACCGCATCTATATTCCTGTTTGAGGCAGCAATTATAAGAGCATTTATAAGGCTCATAGGCGCTACAAGAGAATCAACAAACGATGCCATATCACTTCTTGCAAGGAGAAGGCTGTCAGCATACCTTGCGATAGGCGAGGTCATCGAATCTGTGATAGCAATAACGTTCGCTCCGTTATCACGGGCATATCTCAGGGCCTGAACAGTCTGCTTTGAGTATCTCGGGAACGAAATACCGATTATTGCATCCTTTTCATTGATACGCATGATACGCTCGAAAAGCTCCGAGGTAGTTGCGGAGACTACAAGCTTTACATTTGCAAAAAGCAGCCCCAGATAATAGCTCAGAAAAGATGCTAATGACGCAGCACTCCTTGTGCCGACTATGTAAATAGTCTGAGCTGAAACTATAGTATCAACTGCTCTGTTGAAGTCCTCCTCCGAGGTCTCCTCAAGAGTTTTTCTTATTCTCTCGATATCAAGGCTCAGCACCTGCTCGAGAACATTGTCAGAGCCGATAAAGTCAGAAGCAGCCTCAATCCTCTGAACGGCTGTAAGCTTGTTTCTGACCAGCTCTTTAAGAGCCCTTTGCAGCTCGGGGTAGCCCTCGTAGCCAAGCTCCGAGGCAAAACGAACTGTTGTTGACTCGCTGACGCCCACAGTCTCACCGAGCTTATGTGCCGTCATAAAGGCAGCCTTATCGTAATGCTCGAGCATATAGTTAGCAATCAGCTTATGCCCCTTGGAAAGGCTCGGGAGCCGCTCATTGATAAGCTTAAAAAGGTCTTTGCTTTCAGCGTTCATTTTTTAACCTCCCGATCGGAGCTGAGCTCTTTCCTGAGTGCTATCAGCTTCTTTTTTCTTTCCTCGGTCTCTTTTTCGTTTTTCTGATATCTGCCCTCGCTTATCATCACCATATCGCCCTGCGATAAGGGCTTTGGAAAATCAGAGAGCATGATATCAAGCTTTGAGCCGTCCTCTGAATAGAGAACAGCTATGCCGTTTTCTATTCTGTCAACTATATAGGCATTGTTATGGGTTGATTTTTTCAATTTTATCAGCTTCTTTTTCTGTAGTCATATCAAGTCCCTCACCGTCTGAGTAGAAAACAATGTTTCCGCAGACTGAGGTAACATAGATCTTCTCTGTGTATTTTCTGACCCTTCTGAGCAAAGCTGCCGCAGGGTGGCCGTATTTGTTGTCCAGCGAGCAGGAGATAACACAGTATCTCGGGAGCACCTTATTCAGAAAGTCATAGCTGCTTGAGCCCGAGCTTCCGTGATGTCCTGCTTTCAGCACCTTTGCCGAGAGATCAAAGCCCTTTGAGATAAGCTCCTCTTCCTCGGCAATCTCGCAGTCGCCTGTAATGAGGAAGCTGTTTTCACCGTCAACTATCTTAACAAGTACCGAGTAGTTATTAAGGTCATCATATTCGCCCTTTGAGGTGAACGTTATTATCTCGCAGGTACCAAGCTTAAAGCTCGTATCGCTTGCAGAGGTGATCTTTAAGCCCTTGTCCTTCAGTGAGATCAGCAGCTGCTCATAAACGTAAGTCGTTGGAGTGAGCTCATCGGGAAAATCGGGCATTATAAATGTGCCGACCTCAAAGCTGTCAATGATCTCGCTCATCTCGCCTATATGGTCGGAGTGCGGGTGAGTTGCAATAAGATAGTCAAGCTTTTTGACTCCGTGATTTCTCAGATACCACTGCACATCATTGTATTTGTCAACATCACCGCTGTCAATGAGCATTGCATGACCGTCAGAGATAACAAGCGTTGCATCTCCCTGCCCGACATCTATAAAATGGACCTCTGTAGCTGCATTGTATGCAGGCTTGTCCGCAAGATGCAGATACTGCAGAAAATCGTTGATATCGAGAAGACCTGTGATATGCAGCAGAAAAATGATTATGAGTATAAAGTCAACTATCAACAGAAGGGTTATCCTCCACTGATAATCCTTGACTGTTTTTCTGCCTGTCATCGCCTTGCCTGCATTTCAGCCCATTCCTCGGCAGTTATCTTTATCTGCCTGGGCTTTGCACCCTCCTGCGGTCCGATTATACCCATTTCCTCAATCTCGTCCATGATACGGGCTGCCCTCGGAAAGCCGAGCTTCAGCTTTCTCTGAAGGAAAGCAGTTGATGCGTTCTGAGTCTGAACGATTATAGAAATAGCCTGATTTACAAGATCATCATCAGGATTTACCACAACGTTATCATCGGAAGCGCCCTTGTTATCCTTTGGAACAGGTGTGTTTTCATCAACCTCAGCGATGATCTCCTGATTGTATTCGGCACTGTGCTCGTTTTTAAGGAAATCAACCACAGCGCTTATCTCTCTTGATGAAGCAAAGCCGCTCTGAATTCTTATCGGCATTCTTGTACCGATAGGCTTGTAGAACAGATCGCCGTTTCCGAGAAGCTTCTCTGCTCCGCTTATCTCAATGACTCTGGACTCGGTGCTGCTTGCAACGCTCAGCGAAACTCTCGAAGGGATATTACCCTTGATAAGGCCTGTGATAACATCGGCTCTAGGCGACTGGGTCGCAATTATCATGTGTATGCCTGCCGCTCTTGCAAGCTGTGCAAGCCTTATAACAGAATCCTCGACCTCGCTTTTTGCAGCCATCATAAGGTCAGCAAACTCATCTATAACGATAACGATCTGCGGAAGAGGACTTAGCTTTGCTTTGATCTCGTCACGCTGCTCCTCGGGCTTTTCACGCTCCTCCATTACCATTTCATTAAAGTCCTGAAGGTTTTTAACGTTGTTTGCCTCAAACATAAGATAACGCTTATTCATTTCATTGACTGCCCAGCCGAGCGCTCCTGCTGCCTTCAAGGGCTCGGTAACAACGGGTATGAGCAGATGCGGTATCTTATTGTATATCGGGAACTCGACCTTTTTCGGGTCGATAAGTATGAGCTTTACTTCATCGGGAGATGCATGGAAAAGTATGGACAGGATTATCGAGTTTGTAAACACAGATTTACCTGAACCTGTAGTACCTGCGATCAGCACATGAGGCATCTTGGCAATATCGCCCATAACGATCTTGCCCTCAATGTCCTTTCCGACTGCAAAGGTAAGCTTGCCCTCAGAGCTTCTGTACTCCTCGCTGTCAATAAGCTCACGAAGTGAGACCGTATCTCTGTGAGAGTTCGGAACCTCGATACCTATGCACGCCTTTCCCGGGACAGGCGCCTGAATACGCACGCTCCACGCAGCAAGGCTCAGAGCTATATCATCGGAAAGAGTCTTTACCTTTGCAACCTTAACTCCTGCGGCAGGCTCGAGCTCATACCTTGTAACGGAGGGACCTCTGTGTATGCCGACTATCCTCGTTTTTACACCGTAGGTCTCCAGTGTCTCAACCAGCTTCTGAGACTTGTCCTTTATCTCCTGCTGAGCAGCCTCGGGGTCAACTGTATTTTTAGGGTATTTAAGAAGATCAACAGGCGGCCTTACATAAGCAGGCAGCTGAGTTTCCTTCTCAAAAAGGGTTGTCTGACCGTTCTTCTCAACATTGATCTTAAA
>ONLC01000224.1 GCA_900318545.1 uncultured Eubacteriales bacterium | reverse complement strand
TGCCGACGGGGTACTGAGGTATGTATGCTTTGACGTTTCTAAGTGCGAGATTATAGCTTGCGTTGAGCATTCCGCAGTATGCGTCTCCACGGTTGTCGATAAGTGCTCCGCCGCAGTCCTCCTCGGCTGCTGCCGCAAACATGACAGGGCCGTCAAACTTCTTAGCCAGAAGAACCTCAGCGCTCTCGGGACCGAAGTTTCCAAGATATACGACCAGTGCATTACAGCCCTCCGCATTTATTTCATCAAGAGCCTTCATCATGTCGGCTTCACTTTCAATAACTGTAGGACATTCATAGATCTCACCGTACTTCTCACGGTACTGCTGACAGACTGCTATTCTTCTCTTCTCGGACAGCGACATAGGGAAGCAGTCTCTTGAAACCGCCGCCAGTCCGAGCTTTACTACAGGGATATTCTGCATAATATGACCTCCGTTTAACTATTGTTACAGCTGCTATACCTGCCAGCTGTTAAGATACTTTTCCTGCTCATCGGTGAGCTTGTCTATACTGAGTCCCCAGAAGCGAAGCTTGCGCTCTGCGACCTCGTTATCTATCTCCTCGGGAACATAGAAGACCTTGCTTTCCTCTTTTGACATAGCTTCATGGTTCTTTACTATATGTGCGGCTGACAATGCCTGTATAGCAAAGGACATATCCATGATCTCGGCAGGGTGACCGTCGCCTGCTGCAAGGTTTACAAGCCTGCCCTCTCCGATAACGAAGAGCTCTCTGCCGTCTGCCATTCTGTAGCCCTGAATGTTGTTTCTTGCTTCAAAGGTCTCGACAGCCAGCTTTTTAAGGCCTGCTACATCTACCTCACAGTCAAAATGTCCTGCGTTGCAGAGAATAGCACCGCTTTTCATATTCTTAAAGGACTTCTCCGTGATAACGTCTTTGCAGCCTGTTACAGTTACAAAGAAGTCTCCCTCTTTGGCAGCCTCCTCCATAGGCATTACATTGAAGCCGTCCATTACCGCCTCGATTGCCTTTACAGGGTCTATCTCAGTAACTATTACCTTAGCACCAAGACCCTTTGCTCTCATAGCAACTCCCTTGCCGCACCAGCCGTAGCCTGCAACGACTACCTTCTTGCCTGCAACGATAAGGTTAGTAGTCCTGTTAATTCCGTCCCATACAGACTGTCCTGTTCCGTAATTTACAAGCACCATCGGGAATTTAAGCTCCTTAGCCTTGTTCATAGCTATAAGCCTGATTATTCCTGTGGTAGTTTCCTCGCAGCCGCCGTAAACATTCGGGATAAGCTCGGGGTACTCGTTATGTATCATATTAACAAGGTCGCCGCCGTCATCAATAATGACATTCGGAGCTGCACTTACTACTGCCGCAATATGACGGTGATACTCCTCAGGTGTTGATGCGTGCCATGCAAACACGTTAAGCCCGTCATGCACAAGGGCTGCAGCTACATCGTCCTGCGTTGACAAGGGATTGCTGCCTGTGATAAACATTTCTGCTCCGCCTGCAGCAAGCACCTTGCAAAGATATGCGGTCTTTGCCTCAAGGTGTATGGACAGTGCCACTCTGACACCCTTGAAGGGCTGCTCTTTTATAAAATCCTGTTCAATGCTTCTGAGAAGAGACATATTGTTTCTGACCCAGTCGATCTTACGTTTTCCGCTCTCCCAGAGGCTTTCATCTCTTATTTCACTCATCAGGGTACTCCTCCTTTTATTTCCTCTTTATTTTAACATATATCCGTGTATGAATTGTTAAATAAAAATAAAATAATTAATCAGTAATAGTTCACTATTGAAAAATTTATAATTTAGTGGTATATTATATCTAGTAATATACAATATTATGTTAAATATTTTGTGCATTTTATTTCACGGAGGCGTTTTTATGTACAAATCAATTATAAAAAAGGCGTCAGCTCTGCTGCTAAGCATATCATTACTGGCAGGTACTGCTGCTGTTTTGCCTTATGAAGCAACTCAGACGGTTTATGCCGCAGAGAGTGTTTCTGAGGAAAGCTTTGAATACAATTTTACTATGGGCGGCTCTCAGTACATCAGAGAGCAGATAGCAGAAAAATACGGTGAGGATTTTGTTGTCTTCTATGATGATATCATCGCAGGCTTGGCAGAGGCAACGGTTTCAGAGAACGATCTCGGAGAAACTGTGTCGCTGGTTTATACGAAGAATGACGGAATTGAGCCTAAGGGGATAACAAAGTCGATTGTTATTGAGCTTTTTCAGGCGATTATTTATGATAATCCACAGTTTTACTGGATTACAGGCACAGGCTTAACTTTTCCGCAATCTGAAGGAGCTGGAAAGTATACACTCAGGTTTGCTGTAAATTCAAATTACAGAAGTGCTGAGGCGAGAAGAAACGTCAATAATGCTATCAAATCCGAGATCGAAGGCTATGCTGAGATGCTCGGGAGCAAAAAGAATACTTTTTTCAAGCTTGCAGCACTCAATGATGTTTTAGCTGAGAACACCAAGTATGATGTAAATAAAGAAGATGATGACAGAGCTAACATAGTAGGCTGCTTAAAGGATCATCTCTGCGTTTGTGACGGATATTCCAAGTCATTTATGCTGATTAGCAATGCACTCGGGATAGCTGACTCTGTAAAGGCTACAACATATGCTCATGCATGGAACGCAGTTAATTATGACGGCAGCTGGTACTTTATTGACGTAACATTCAATGATGTTATCCTGAACGGAAGCGTTGATAATGATAATCACGAGTACTGGAGAAGGTATTTCCTTAAATCCTATGAAACTCTTATAGAGACAGATTATGAGAATCATGGTAATCAAAGCGGTTATGTCTCAGACCATGCTGATGTTGAGAAGCTTTATTCTGTATTTGACCTTCCTGCTATTTCAGAGGACGACTATGTTTACACCGAAAAAATAGATCTGAGTATTCCTTCAGAGCTTGAAGGTACGGTATGTACGATGACAGCAAAGTCACTGGATACGTTTAATCCGACAAGAAAATTCACGCTGAATGATCAAAGCTTCAACGTTGAAGCACTCAACGACGGAACATACACCCTGACATTTTCGGCACCTAACTGTGTATCCAGGGAGTATACAGTCACCTTATACAAGGGTGCACCGACCGAACCTTTAGAGGTTCAGCTCAATGCTCTGGGTGATGCAACTCTTGACGGCAGCATAAACACACTTGACATTATGGCAATGAAGAGCGACATGATAGGCATACGAAAGCTCTCGGACTACGCAAAGCTGTGTGCAAATGTTGAAGGAAACAATCAGAAGATCGACACGCTGGACGTACTGTTTCTGAAAAGACATCTTATACACTATAAATCGATCTGGAATTAGGAAAAAAGAGAACGGTTTAACGCCGTTCTCTTTTCAGGTCTTGACAAAGTTATAGTTTTGTGTTAAAATAACATTCGGACTTTTATAAGCCGTATGCGGGTATGGCGGAATTGGCAGACGCGATAGATTTAGGTTCTATTGGCAACACCGTGCAGGTTCAAGTCCTGTTACCCGCACCACTGTTTACAGCTCTGAAATGGCGTAAATGCGTTGTTTCAGAGTTTTTGCTTTCTAAAAAAGCTTACGTTGTGCGTTGTTTGTGCGTTATATACTAAACATATAGGAATTATAGCAGGCTTCGAGGTCTTTCTTTGGAGCCTGTTTTTTTTTCCTGAGTTTGGGGCTGTGGGGGTATATAAGGCCTTGAAAAAATACGAGGTCAGTGCTTCAAGTGCCGGCATTATAAAAAGGGGTCAAGCCTGCTTTATGTCTCTGTTATCCATGAGAACGGTTGCGATTGCACCAAGCGCACGAGCTTCACGTTCTTTGAAGGCTGCAGCATAGATATCAAGCGTAGTGCTAGGTCTATTGCTTTTCGTTTCTTCCTATTATATGATTCAATCTCGGCTTTCAATGGCTCAATGTCAATAGGTTTGTCAACGGACTGGATAAGTTCAATATCATTATATAGACCTTCAATAATTGTTTCTTTTGATATCTGAACGTACTCCAGGATATGTTTAACGCAAGCCGCAAGCACTCTCTCGTTCACGCCTTTGTTGTCGCACCCTACTTCTGCACCGTTCTTATCGATTCGGTGCGTTGTTCCGTATTTAGCACGGTTTACGCAATGCAAAGTACGGTTTTTCTCGGTGGTTTTGCCGCCAATATTGTATGGATACCCACAGCAGCCGCATCTGACTATATTGCTGAACCAGTAGTGACGTGAATGCCTCTTGCCCTCACGAGCGAGTTTTCCTCGCTCATATATCTGTTTTTGTGCTAGGTCCCATACCTCACGCGAGATAATGCCTTTATGGTGCTCAGAAATTGATATAAGCGGAACATCGGGATTATCACCGTTGTTTGGCAGTACCTTTTTAGATATAAAGTCGGTAGAATAGTGTTTCCACTGTGTAAGATCGCCCACATATTTTTCGTTTTTCAGTATGCGGTTTACTCCGTCCTCACGCCACATTTTGCCTCTGACTGTTAGCAGTCCGGCAGTGTTCAGCTCATTTGCGATAGTGTGGCAGCCTTTTCCGTCATAGACATAGCTATGGAAAATTTGCTTTACGACCTCAGCTTCTTCCGGAACAACGTGAAGCTCTCCGTTCCGGAACAACGTGAAGCTCTCCGTTTTCGATTCTGAATCCGAGCATTCCTCGTGCTCCATACACCCAGCCGTCCTCCATTTTCCTGCGGATACCCCATTTAACACGCTCGGAAATTTTTCGTGATTTCTCCTGAGCAATGCTCGCCATTATCGTCAACCGCAGCTCTCCGTCCTTGTCGTTGGTGTCGATCCCGTCATTCATAAAAATGACATTCACACCTATCTGCGACAGCCTTCGGGTGTAGTTCAAAGTGTCAACGGTATTTCTTGCAAAGCGGCTAACCTCTTTTGTCAGTATCGTGTCGATCTTTCCGTCCTCGCAATCCTTTATCATTCGGTTGAAATTATCACGCTTTTTTGTCGATGTTCCGGTAATTCCTTCGTCTGAATATACCTCGATAAGCTCCCAGCCCTCGTGCTCGGAAATGTACTCGGTGAAGTATTTTATCTGTGCCGCCAGCGAATGGAGCTGGTCGGTCAAGTCTGTGCTTACTCTTGCGTAAGCTGCAACTTTTCTGTTTTTATTTTCTCTATACATTGTA
>ONLC01000128.1 GCA_900318545.1 uncultured Eubacteriales bacterium | reverse complement strand
CGCGGCTAACGCCTCTGCACATCATCTGCCGTGTCAAGCCTGCTTGACGACCCGCTTATCCGTCATATTACCCAAATTCTCCTTGACTTGCGTCAGCAAACCTGCGTCGAATTTAGGCAATCTGACGAAAATCTGGACGGCGCATCTGATGCACAGGGGTCGTGCGGTATTGCCTTAAGACAGTTCGTCTTATTAACAGTTTATCATATTTACAGCTTGTTTTCAAGTAGAAAACGAAAAAGTTACAGAATGTAAATTTTTTTGGCTCAACCCCCTTGTGTTTGAAAAAAATATGTGCTATAATAACTATATATGACTTTAGGTAATTGGAGTAACAAACTATGATGGATTCTATTGCATCTGTAATAAATTCAATATGGGGCGTTTTCAGGTCGATAGGGCTGAATGATATCGTTGATATCTTTCTTCTGTCGCTGATAATCTACTATGGCATAAAGCTTATCCGTGAGACAAGAGCACAGCAGCTTGCAAAGGGTATTCTGATACTTATTGCCTGCTATTTGCTGGCAGTGGTATTCAATCTTCAGACGATACGGTTCATTCTGAAGATATGCTTCCAGTGGGGCTTCCTTGCTCTTATCATTATGTTCCAGCCTGAGCTTCGGCGTATACTTGAAAAGGTCGGAAGAACGAACTTTTTGGGTCTCAGCGGTATCTTCGCACCCGAGGGCGATGAGCTGACCGAAAAGTGGAAGAAGGCTATAGAAGCTGTATGCGATTCAGCGGCTAATCTCAGCTCTACAAAGACAGGTGCCCTTATTATTCTTGAACAGAAAACAAAGCTCGGCGAGCAGATCGCCACGGGAACAGTGCTCAACTGTGAGCCTTCCCCCCAGATATTCGGAAATATCTTTTTCCCGAACACTCCGCTCCATGACGGAGCTGTGATAATCCGTGACGGCACTATACTGGCTGCAGGCTGCTTCCTTCCGAGACCTCAGAAGGATGAGCTCATCAATAAGCAGCTTGGTTCACGTCACCGTGCAGCTATAGGTATGAGTGAGAATTCTGACGCTATAGTTGTGGTAGTCTCCGAGGAGACAGGCAATATCTCCGTTGCCGAAAACGGAGAGCTGACAAGGGGCTTCAGCAAGGATTCGCTGAAAAAGCTTCTTGACAGCAGGATCCTCTCTGAGACCGATCCTAATTCCATCAGGGAAGCATCTTTGGCAGGGAGGGTGATCTCGAAATGGAAAAAGTAAAGAAGGAAAAGGCAGTAAAGAGAGTCAGAAAGCACGGCTCTGACTTTGTACTGAGGATAGTGTCCATCATCTTTGCCATTATAATCTGGTTTGCTATGTCTATCACTCAGTATCCGACTATAAACCGTACATTCACAAAGGTACCTGTGACCTTCTCGCTGGAGGGAACTCAGGCTAAGGAAAAGGGTTTGTCGGTTCTGAATAAAGAAGCGGTCGATGACATAACTGTTGAGGTCGAGATCTCGGGTATGAACTACGAGATAGGCGGCTATACCGCATCTGACCTGATAGCGAGCGTAGATACGAGCAATGTATCAAAAGAGGGTACTTATGACCTTAACATTGAGGTCAGATCGGCACATACAACGGATAAGGTGTCGATCATTTCGGTAACTCCCGATACTGTAAGCGTAAGCTTTGATAAGATAACTACGAAGAAGATTCCCGTAGTATCCGAGGCACCGCTTGTTACAGCTATGGACGGCTATACTCTGAGAGATACTAAGGTAAGCCCCGATTCGGTAACTATAGAAGGACCTCAGAACGATATTGACAAGATCAGCAAGGCTGTAGTAAGCATAACCGATGCGGCAAAGCTCGATGAAGAGCTCTCTCTCAGTACGGAGGATTATGAGTTCTATGATGACGATGATAATCTGGTGATGGCTGATAATGTGAAGCTCACCGATACAAAGAGCTTTAAGGTTGACTTCGTTGTTTATAAGAAAAAGACTATGAATCTTGGTGTTACGGTTGAGAATGCTCCGTCATATTTCGATAAGAGCACGCTTCCGATGATTCTTTCAGAGGAGTCGGTCTCGGTAGCGACTCCCGACCTTGATGCCGAGGCTGAGCAGACTGTACTGATAGGCTCTGTCGATCTGACGCAGATAGACCTTAATAATGTCTACAGCTTTGATATACCTCTCGCTTCGGGAGAGGTCAATATGAGCGGTGAAGATCACGTAACTGTTACGTTTGAAGCCGAGGGCTATACCTCAAAGAACTTCACACTCACAAGCGACCATTTTGTAGCGGTAAATAAGCCGTCGGGCAAGGATATCGCCTATGACACCAAGAAGCTTTCGGCTGTAAAGGTATACGGCCCCGAGGATATAATCTCAAAGCTTACTGATGACGACCTTTACGCAGAGATAGATCTCTCGGGCATAAAGTCAAACGGCTCATATACCAAAACTGCGATGATCTACTCGCCGAAGTATAACAGCATCTGGGGCTATGGCTCGAATGATGTGCAGGTAGAAGTGTCAGACGTTCAGCCTGCTGAGGAAGCAGACAGCTCAGAAGAATAGACTTAAAAGCCTGAGAGAGCACTCTTGGGCTTTTTGATTAGGAGTATTTATGGCAATAATCATTTCATCGGTAAATGCCCGTATAGGGGCATCGGCAGAGGAGATATTTCAGAAGGCACTTTCAAAGGCAGGCATAAGAGCAAAGGCTGAATGCCATATTCATAAGACCTCTCTCGATGCACGAAAGCATGATAATATCCACTATGTACACTCGGTATATGCAGAGCTTCACAACGAAAGCCTTGAACTGAAGCTTGCAGATAAAAAGCCCTTTGTTACAAGGGTGGAAAACGGAGGCTATGTTCCTGTTATTTCAGATAAGAAGGTAAGCGGAAGAGTTGTTATAGCAGGCTTTGGACCTGCAGGAATGTTTGCAGGGCTTGCATTGGCAGAGCAGGGCTACAGACCGCTTATTCTGGAGCGTGGACAAAGGGTCGATGAGCGTGTAAAAGCAGTTGAGTGCTTTATGTCGGGCGGAGAGCTTGATGAGAGCTCGAACATACAGTTCGGTGAGGGCGGTGCAGGAACGTTCTCGGACGGAAAGCTCACCACACGAATAAAAGACCCTCTCTGCCGTTATGTTTCGGAGCAGCTTGTACGCTTCGGGGCTCCCGAGGAGATACTCACAAAGGCGAAGGCTCACATCGGAACAGATAAGCTGAGATCGGTAGTAAAAGCCCTCAGAGAGCGTATAGAGGAGCTTGGCGGTGAGATACGCTTCGGTACAAAGCTTACCGATATTGAGCTCTCAGACGGCAGGGTAACTAAGGTCGCCTTTGAGGGCGGTGAGTGCGAGTGCTCGGCTCTTCTTTTAGCTATCGGTCACAGTGCAAGAGATACCTTTGAGCTGTTAGCTTCAAAGGGCATATTCCTTGAAGCGAAGCCCTTTTCCGTAGGTGCAAGGATAGAGCATCTGCAAACATCAGTTGATGAAAGCCTATACGGAGAGCACGCAGGCGACCCTATGCTCCCGAAGGGTGAGTATCAGCTTTCATGGCGAAATACCGAGGGCAGGGGAGTGTATACCTTCTGTATGTGCCCCGGGGGCTATGTAGTGCCTGCCGCTTCTGAGAGGGGCGGAGTGGTAACAAACGGAATGAGCGAGTTCGCCCGTGACGGAAAAAACGCAAATGCAGCAGTAGTGGTCGGGGTATCGCCGACTGATTTTGGCTCGGGAGTGCTTTCGGGAGTTGACTTTGCAAGGCAGATAGAGCAGCGTGCCTATAAGCTGACAGGCAGCTATAAAGCCTGTGGTACTACCGTTAAGGGCTTCCTTGAGGGCAGACCCTCATTAGATACAGCTATAGTCCCAAGCTACTCATTAGGGCTTATTCCTGTCGAGTACCGAGAGCTCTTCCCGAGCTTTGTGACCTCGATGTTAGAAAGAGGACTTGCAGAGTTTTCAAGGAAAATGAAATGCTTCGGTGACGGCTCTGCACTGCTGACAGCCCCCGAAACAAGGACAAGCTCTCCTGTGCGTATCACAAGGACGGATAAGCTGTGCTCGCTCAGTGCAGAGAACCTGTACCCCTCGGGTGAGGGTGCAGGATATGCAGGCGGCATAATGTCCGCCGCTGTTGACGGACTGAAATGTGCTCTTAAATTAATGGAAACACAAGCACCGTAAAAAAACAGCCGACCGCTTTTACACGGTCGGCTGCTCTGTTAAGGAGAAGTTTTATTTGATTTCAAGTCTTCTTGTTTCGGGCTTTGTCTCTACGATCTTGGGCAGAGTCAGCTCCAGAATGCCGTTCTTGTACTCTGCTTCGATCTTGTCGGCGTCAATGCCTGTAAGGTCAAAGCTTCTCTGATATGAGCCGAAGCTTCTTTCACGGCGGATATAGTTGTCCTCCTTCTTGTCCTCGGCCTCTGATTTATGCTCGGCAGAGAGGGTCAGAGTATTGCCTGTGATATCAAGCTTTATATCCTCCTTCTCAAAGCCCGGGAGCTCAGCCTCCATAAGGTACTTGTCGCCCTCGTCCTTTATATCGGTCCTGAATGACCTTAGCTGCGGTGACTTGAAAAAGTCGTCCTCAAAATCGTGAAATGCGTTGAACAGATCATAGCTTCTTCTTTCAAATGGTGTAAGTGCAAACATAATAAATGCCTCCTTGTTTATTTCTCTAAAGACCTTTGATGCGTGAGTTTCAATAGTCTTTTTATCTTAGTTTATGTGCGAATGGGGATTTTATTCTTTGGTTTCCATTGGTCTCATTTCCTTTCGTTTGACTATATATTAATGCTCTGATGTGTTCGAATTGTGATAAAACAGTGTTCACAAGCTGAAAATTAGCACTCTTCATCATAGAGTGCTAGCAAAACGGATAATGAAGTGCTAATTTTTGCTTTGCTCTTTACATTTTTGGAAAACTGTGCTATAATTAGTCAGATTTATTATTTTTATAAGGAGATACTACAATGAAAAAAAGAATTCTTTGTGCAGCTCTTGCTGCTGTGCTTTCATTGGCAGGCTGCGGAAACAGCATCGGCAGTGATGATAATAAGATTACTGTAGCAACAGAATCAGCAAACTCTGTATCTGATGGAGAAACTCAGAAGGCTGAGGAGGAGACTACTACAACCACTACTACAACTACCACCACAACCACGACACTTGTAACCACCTCGGCACCCGTTGAGGTCGAGACCTATGACTATATAAGCGGCTGTATCGTTGCAGATGCAGGCACTCCGCTTGTAAGAGCTATGGAGGGCTATTACTACAGCCCTGATGTCGGTGACTATCTTGCTGAAACGGTCGATAACTTTGCAGCTGCGGTAGGCGGTGATACTAAGACCTATCTTATGTGCATACCGTCATCGCAGGCTTTTTATACACCTGCCGAGCTTCAGGGTGAGTATGCCGATCAGACGGAAAGCACTCAGGATATTTACGGAAAGCTCAAAAACTCAGAGGGCGTTTTCGTAAACCAGTTCCTGAACGAGCATAAGGCAGAGTACCTCTATTCAAGGAGCGATTATCACTGGCAGCCGCTTGCAGCCTTCTATTCAGCAAGGATATTCGCTGAACAGGCAGGCGTTCCCTTTGCCGAGTACAACACCTATGAGAAGGTAGACAGAGAGGGCTATCTCGGGGCATTCTATACAGTCAATGATATCGAGGCTCTTGCCGAGTACCCCGATACCTTCACCTATTACAAGCCTGCAAACCTTGATAAATGCACCTTCCTGTCACATGACAGCTATTTCAATGAGGGCTATGAGACCTCGCTGTTTTTTGAGGACAACGATATAAGCTCCAGCTATACCGTGTTTGTCGGCACAGACGATCAGATCCTTGAGGTCAATACAGATGCAGCCAACGACAGAGTTCTCGTTATCTTCAAGGACAGCTACGGAAATGCACTTCTGCCTTTCCTTACGTCATCGTTCTCGAAAATATATCTTTGTGATACAAGGTTCTTTGAAACAAGTGCAGTAAGCTTCTGTCAGCAGGTAGGTGCTACAGATATTCTCTTTGCACTGGGCTCTGCATCATCAACCAGCTTTGATAAGATCAGCTATATCGAGGATATAATGTACTGACCTTTCAGCCGTCCGGTTTACGGGCGGCTTTTTTATGCTTTTCGGCGATTGACAAGAAGCTTATATTGTGATATAATAAACTAGTATATCTGTGTGCTTGTTTTGCCGCAGTTTTATCTAATAGGAGGTCAAACTTATGCAGTTAAATGGTTCGGACGTTATAATCGAATGTTTGTTGGAGCAGGGGGTAGATACTGTTTTCGGCTACCCGGGAGGAGCTGTTCTCAACATCTATGATGCGAGCAACTAACCTTGTAACAGGTATCGCAACCGCATATATGGACTCTATTCCGCTGGTTGCTATCACAGGAAATGTTCCGAGGTCTCTTTTAGGCCTTGATTCCTTCCAGGAGGTAGACATCACAGGCATCACAATGCCTATAACAAAGCATAACTACATAGTGAAGGATCCTGCAAAGCTTCCCGACATCATCAGAGAGGCTTTCTATATCGCTAACGAAGGCAGAAAAGGCCCTGTTCTTATTGATATACCTAAGGACATCACGGCTGCAATGATCGAGTATGAAAGAAAAGAGCCGAAGCCCATCGTCAACCACAATCCCGAGGGTATCGGTGAGGAGATAGATAAGGCGGTAGAGCTTATCAAGGCTGCAAAGAAGCCCTTCATATATGCAGGCGGCGGAGTTGTATCCTGTAATGCTGCTGATGAAATGGCAGAGCTTGTTGATAAGATCAACGCACCTGTATCACTGTCGCTTATGGGTCAGTGTGCTTTTGATAATACAAGAGATGAGTACATCGGAATGCTTGGTATGCACGGAACAAAGACCGCAGCTCTCGCCCTTAACGGCTGCGACCTGCTTATTGTTCTTGGCTCACGCTTCTCTGACAGAGTGCTCTGCAATCCTAATACCTTTGCAGTCGGAACAAAGATCATCCATATCGAGATAGACCCTGCCGAGATAGGCAAAAATATAGACGTTTATCATCATATCACAGGCGACCTTGAATATGTTCTCGCTGAGATAACAAAGAAGCTTCCTCAGCTTGAGCACAAGGAGTGGATGGAGCAGATCGCCGAGTGGAAGAAGCTCTACGCTCTCAGAATGGTGCCTATCGAGAGAGAGGACGAGGTGCTCCCTCAGGACGTGATCGAGGAGCTTGACAGACAGACAGCAGGCAAGGCTATAATCACTACTGAGGTAGGTCAGCACCAGATGTGGGCTGCTCAGTTCTATAATTTCAGATGTGAGAGAAGCTTTGCATCAAGCGGAGGACTCGGCACTATGGGCTACGGCTTCGGTGCGGCTATGGGCTCGAAGATCGGCAACCCCGACAGAGAGGTAATAAACATAGCAGGTGACGGAAGCTTCTTTATGAACTGCAACGAGCTGTCCTCACTTGCAAAGCACAAGATTCCGATAATTGAGCTTGTATTCGAGAATGACGTTCTCGGTATGGTAAGACAGTGGCAGAGGCTTTTCTACGGCAAGCGTTTCTCGCAGACAACCATCGACCGTGGAACTGACCTTATGAAGCTTGCAGATGCCTTCGGTGTTGAGGGTATCCGCATAGTGAACAAGAATGAGATCAGAGAGGGCATTGCAAAGGCACTGAAGCTCGCAGCAGAGGGCAAGCCTGTGCTCCTTGATGTTATCATTAATAAGGACGTAAACGTTCTTCCTATGGTACCTGCAGGTGCTGACGTATCTGAGCCTATTATGGAGATCGACTTGGAAGAGTCCTGATTAATGGACAGTAAATATATATTTAAGGGTGAAATTATGTACGATTATAATACCTCTATCGTCAGTCTCGGCGATGCAAATTACCTTTCAGCTGTGTTTGACAAGGCCGAAAAGGAAAAGGAGCTGAGTATCGTTTATCTGGGTGGCTCTATCACTCAGGGCTGTCATGCACAGACCGAGGATAAAAGATATGTAAATCTTTCAGCTAAATGGTGGGAGAAAAGCTTCCCCGAAACAAAGCTCAGCTTTTTCAATGCGGGAATCGGCGCTACAACATCTCAGTTTGGAGCTGCAAGAGCTGATGAGCACGTTCTTGACAAAAAGCCTGACCTTGTGTTCGTGGAGTTTTCCGTTAATGACGATAACACTCAGCTTTTCCGCGAGACTTACGAAAGCCTTATCAGAAAGCTTTTGAAAGCACAGTCTGTAAAGGCGGTTGTTGTTATCAATAACCTGTTTTATGAGGACGGCCACAACGCACAGGAGATACATAACGAAATAGCAAAGCACTACGGCCTGCCGATAGTGAGTGTGCGTGATTATATCTATCCGCATATAGCTTCGGGCGAGGAAAAGCGTGAGGACTACACCACCGATATGCTCCACCCGAACGATAAGGGACACGCTATGATAGCAGTGCGTTATCAGAACAAGTCGCTGAACATAAAGAGTGAGGGCTTTACTGCAGATACGCACGAAGCTTCACAGTGGTGTGACCCGTTCAAGGACGGCTGGACAGGCTGGAAAAAGGGTGCAAAGATAAGCTTCCTTGTAAAGGGCAGTATAATAATGATACAGTGGAGAAGGACGATAAACAAGCCTGCTCCGAAGGCTTATGCTGTAATAGACGGCAGATATAATGAGCGTGTTATCTTAGATGCAAACTTCGATGAGGACTGGGGCGACCTTTGTGCCCTGACGACTATTTCCTCAAATGCAGGAAGCGGTCTGCACACTCTTGACATTGTTATAGATGAAGAGGGCAGAGAGGAAAGCCCGTTTATGGTTATTTCAGTCATTTCCGCAGGCAGAGACTGAATGGAAAGATTTTAAGTTGGTGTTAGTATGACAGATCTGAAAAGCATACTTAAAAGGGTAAAGGCTCTTGTTATTTTTCGGGGGCTTTACAGCGATGCAGTTTTCAGCTCCTTTGTAAAGGCGATAGACAGCTCGGTTTCGGGCGATACAGACAAGGCAGTGTCCGATTACTGTGAGTTTGCTTCCAATCTCTATGAAAAGGGCGACGACCTTACAGAGTACATTCTGAATATAACCTTGCAGGACGAAAACATTTATACCTTCCGCAGGGGCGAGGGCTCAAAGACTGGAATGATGCTTGATGAGTGCCTTGCAAATGAGCTTATGGTACTGGAGGAGCTTTCACAGGTGCAGAGCTCTGAGATAGCCGCTAAAATCGGCTATGACGAGTTCCTCCCTCGCTACAGCACAAAGCAGACGGATTTCTCTCAGGTGTATGCAGAGCGTATGCACAGAATAGGGGAGTACGGCTATGGAATATACTCTCGTCACAATGTGTTTGTCATGAAAAACGACTCTATCACCCCTGTTGAGTACCCCGACCCGATCACGCTTTCTCAGCTTCACTGCTATGAGGCTCAGCGTAACGAAGTTATCGAGAACACTCTTGCGTTCCTTTCGGGAAAGCCTGCAAATAATGTTCTTCTGTACGGCGACTGCGGAACAGGCAAGTCCTCAACTGTAAAGGCTATAGCTAATGAATATGCATCAAAGGGTCTGAGGCTTATTGAGCTTAAAAAGAAGCAGCTTCACTCTATTCCCGATATAGTTGAAAACATCAGCCGCAATCCGCTTAAATTCATAGTGTTTATAGATGACCTCTCCTTTACAGAGGACGATGACGATTTCGCAGCTCTGAAAGCAATACTGGAGGGCAGCGTTTCCTCAACAGCGAAGAACCTGCTTATCTATGCGACATCAAACAGACGGCATCTTGTGCGTGAAACCTTCTCTGCCCGTGAGGGCGATGAGGTGCATCTCAGAGATACTATGCAGGAGTTTTTGTCCCTGTCCGACCGCTTTGGTCTGACAGTAACCTTCCAGAAGCCCGATAAGGCAGTGTTCCTCGAAGTGGTAGAAAAGCTTGCTGAAGAGTACGATATTCAGATGCCGAGAGAGGAGCTCTTTATGAGAGCTGAGCGTTTTGCACTTGGCAGGGCAGGCAGATCTCCGAGAGCAGCCAAGCAGTTTATTGAGTTTCTGAAAGGCAGTGAGGAAGATGCTTGAGTTTGTACTGTGCGAAAAAGACGATGATCTCCAGCTTGCGGCAGCTCTTGCCGATGAGATTTGGCACGAGCACTTCCCGGGGATAATCACCCTTGCCCAGACCGATTATATGGTCGGGAAGTTTCAGTCCTTTGAGAGCATGAAGGAGCAGGCTGCAAATGAGAGCTGCAGCTACTATCTGATAATAGCTGACGGTGAGGCGGCAGGCTACTTTGCGATAGCTCCGAAGCCTGACGGTACGCTCTTTCTCTCAAAGCTGTATCTCAGGCGTGAGCAGAGAGGCAAGCATTATTCTACCGAGGCTTTCCGCTTTATCTGCGAGAAGGCAAGGAAGCAGAAGCTTAAAAGCGTGTGGCTCACAGTGAATAAAAACAATGATACAGCGATCAACGCATACAAGGCGTTCGGAATGACGGTCTCCAAAACGCAGCAGACCGACATCGGAGAGGGCTTCATTATGGACGACTATGTGTTTGAGAAAAAACTATAAGGCAACACCGCACGACCTCTGTGCATCAGATGCGCCGTCCAGATTTTCGTCAGATTGCCTAAATTCGACGCAGGCTTGCAAGCGAAGTTCACTTCGCT
>ONLC01000278.1 GCA_900318545.1 uncultured Eubacteriales bacterium | reverse complement strand
TTTGCAGTCTTGATCCTTGAGCAGTCCTTGAACACGCCTTTTTCGATAACGGTGACCTTTGAAGGGAATCTCAGCTCCTGTGCGGTCGTTCCGTCAACGGTCGCACCTTCGAGCTTGGAACAGCCTGCAAAAGCCTCGTCCTCCATGATCGCAAATTCGCTCTTTGTTCCGCCGAGCACGTTCAGATACTTCAAGGAGACACATTTTGCGAAAGCCTGTCTGCCTACGAATCCGCATTTCTGCGGGAACTGGACAGTTGCCTTGATCGCTTTTTTATCGCTCGGAGTTACTTTGAAAAGTGAAGAACAGTTATAGAATGCCTGATCGTCTATTTTGAACGTTTTCTTTGAATATGTAACACTAAGCAGCGAGGTGCAGTCCTTGAACACGCCGACTCTTATATAATCTGCGGCATCCGGTACAGTTACCTCGGGAAGGCTCTTGCAGCCTTCAAATGCTCTGTCGCCGATATCGTACACTTTCGGCATCTGAACGTCGGTGATACCTGTATCCTTGTTAAAGCAGCCTATCGGGATATAATCCACCCGACCCGGCATCAGTATCTGATTCGGTTTAAGATCGTCTTCCTTGCTTTCGGGAGCTATGGACAGAACGGGACATTCCGCAAAGGCATATCCGCCCTCCTTGACACCGTAGCGATCTATCAATACATATTTCGCTTCTCCTTCCCATGTACTGGTATCAAGAGGATCCGGAAGATCACACTGTTTTACCAGTCCCTCGTCATCCCACTTTAAATCATCTTCCGGGATAGTTTCTTTCTTGCCGTTCGCATCTTCGGTCTCGCCTTTCCATTTCGGATTCTGGATCACAGCAAAAGAATAGATAGTATCGGGAACGATGAGCTTTGAAAGCTTTGAGCACTTGTAAAACGCTCTGGTTCCGATACCGAGTACCTTATCCGGCAGAGTCATCTCATTGATAGAGGAGCACTCCTGGAACGCCTGCTGATATATGAGTTCACATTCACTGTCATCTTCAAACGTAACGGTCTTGAGGGAGGTACACTTCATAAACATTCCCTCATTGAGATACTTCATAGTTTTCGGGATAGTGAAATGCTGAAGAGAGGTACAGCCTGCAAAGCAGCCCTTTCCGACACGGAAAAGACGGTCGTTTGAAGGAAGTGTATTCTCAGCATTTCCCACATAGACCTTTGTCAGTGCCGTACAGCCGTTGAACGCATTGTCTCCGAGAATACGCAGAGCTGATCCCTGCTGGAACTTCACCGTTTTAAGCGCAGTATCTCCTGCAAATACGCCTTTTCCTATTTTTGATGTGTTTTTCGGGATAGTGATATTTGTAAGCTTTATACATCCGGCAAAAGCACTGTCGTCGATGGTATTGAGATTATTTCCGAGTTTTGCTCCTGCAAGTGTCTCACAGCCCTGAAATACCTTGTCTCCTATATAGCTGATATTATCAAGCTCTACGGTATTATTGCTTTTGCTGCCGACGAAGTTGATGCAGCCGCTGAATGTTGAAGTTGACAGCTTGGTGATATGGCTGTTGAACTTAACGGTATTCAGGTTCTTGCATCCGACGAACAATCCGCCCAGAGATGAGAAGAAGTTATCGTCCTCATCAAATATTACATGGGCGATGTTCTCATTTCCCGTAATATGCTTTGCCAAAGGATTCTTCGTATCCTTGCTCGATGTAAGCTCAACATATTTACAATCATTGATGGAGCTCTTGCCCTCTGTGACCTTAACTATATCTGCCGCAATAGCTCCTCTGAGTCCTCTGGTGTTGATCGTTATCTCGGTAGTTCCCGTATAGAACTCACCCGTAACGTTGACAGACAAATACGGCACACCGTCTTTATCTTTCAGCCCTTTGTAACTTGCAACCATTCCCTGATAACGAACCGGATTATTCGAATCGCTTGAGAAAGGCTTAAATTCTTCTTCAGCGGAAGCAGTGATACCGAAATCAGGCAGCACTCTTGCAAATTCAGACATAGGCAGCGACGATCCGACCATAAGTATCGCCAGAACGGCTGCTACGATCCGTTTTTTCATAATGATCTGTTCCTCCTTGTTTTTATCTTTCAATTAATAAACGTCAGCCCGAAAGCCCATTTATACAAAATATATTATAACATATCTATTTAATGATTTCAACATTTTTTCGCAAAAATCAGGCTGTGATTTTGCACAAAAAGCACAGCTTTGGTTCGGCACAAAAAAGATCCGCAGGAACGAGCCTGCGGATCTGCCGATCTATGCTGTTATTATCTTGAATTGCTCTTGACCAGAGCTACTGCCGGATCGGAGAGAACTCCTGTTCCGCCGAATACAAAGAATTTCTTTGCCTTCTTGTCCTTGA
>ONLC01000062.1 GCA_900318545.1 uncultured Eubacteriales bacterium | reverse complement strand
ATTGTGTTTGCAAAGCTGCATTTTTACCGTGTGGTCATGGGTATGTTCGGAGGTATCCTCCTGCTGGCGGGGCTTTATATGCTGTTCACCAAAAATGAGCAGAACTACTCTGCGGAGGGCACAGGTCTTAACCAAAAGACTAACGGCTTGTTTATCGGGCTTATAGGGCTTGTTATTCTGGGCGGAGCTGTTATCTCGAACTATGTTACTGCAAGTAAGGCAATGGTGGTTGGTGCCGGTGTGCTGTTTATGGTGGTCGGGCTGTTTTTCGTGCTGCCCTCGCTTAACAATAAGATAAGGTCCGAGGGTCTTGTCGGGGAGCAGATATCGGCAGAGTGTGTAGGGTATGTGCGGTCTGTGGCAAGGGCGGATAATATAAGGTACGTTGTTACATCGCCTGTACTGAGCTACTACTATAACGGAGTGCAGTACACTGCGATAGATAATCAGCGGTTTGAGAAGAACAATGTGCCTGTGGCTTTCGGGCAGACGCTGAATGTTACTATCGACCCGAAGGACCCGAACTATGTGACCTCTATGGTCAGCCTGAACGAGGGTAAGGGCACGGCTTTTATGCGGTATGCCTTTCCGCTGATATTCTTTTTTGTGGGTGTGGGACTTGTATGGTTTGGTACTACCCACGATATGACTCAGTATGAGATAAGAAACAATAAGCTGCCTGACCTGACAGATGAAGTGGTCGAGGAGAAGGTCGGCGATTATGACTGGACTGTAGAAAAGGTAACGATCAGTGATAAGAGGTATGATGATGAGGCTGACAGCTGGCTGGTCTCTTACGGGGAGGACAGGTTCTTCTATTGCGATGAAGAGATAGCCAGATCCTACGATATCGGAAAGGAATACTATATTGTATTTAACAACAATAATAATATCCTTGCAGTTTACAGAGCAAGTGACTGGAATTATGATATAAGCTCCGAGCATGAAAAAGTGAAGAAAGCAGAATTCTGAGTGATACAGAGGTGAGAACTTTGGCTGAAAAGAATAATGACTACATGATAGACGTCGCCAAGGACTCGACCTATCTTAATCAGTCTGATGAATACAGACGCTCCTATGCGGAGTGGAGAGCTGACCCTGACAATGAGTACGGATATCAGTTTGTGCATGATACACGAGAGCACAGCTATATCGACGGAAAGGGCTATGTGCCGCACCTTGCTGAGGTGGCGGAGTCTATCTCGCTGGTTAAGTGCTGCGGCTTAATGGGTGCGTGTATGCTTATAATGGCAGGTATGGATCTGCTGTGGCTGTTTGTTTCAGGGGCTTTCTTTGAAACGAGCGGTTACTATATTTACAGGTCTCAGATGCATTCTGCACCGCAGATGTCATTTACTTATGTGCTGGCAAGCGGTACTGCCTGTGTGGCGAGGTACCTTGTGCCTGCGATAGTTTACTTTAAGGTCACGAAGCTGCCGCGAAAGGTGGCTTTCCCGAGCTCTAAACGAAGGCTTGACCTGCTGGGACATTCAGTGATAATTATTCTTCTTGTTATGATAATGGGAAGGACTGTGAACGGTTTAAGTGCGGAGGTTTTTTCGTGGTTCAATGTTGATGCACTTTACTCGGTTGTGTATTTCAGCTTTAAGCCGAAAACCGTTATAATCGCATTTTTCTTTAACTGTATTGCTATACCGATAGTTCAGGAGCTCCTTTTCAGAGGGGTTTTCCTGCAAAGCTTTCGACAGTTCGGAGATCTGTTCGCTGTGCTTGCGACCTCGTTTATAGGGGCACTGTGCTTTTATGACTTTTCATACTACTGGCTGGTGTCGATTTTCTTTATAGTACTCGGAGTTGTAACTATAAGAACGGGCTCGATATTTACGGCTATAGCTATGAGCGTTATCTCGCATATCGTGAACTTTGTGCTTTCGTATCTAACGCTAATGGGAATTGAGAATGCAAAACTGATAGAATCTCTTATCAGCACAGCTATAATCGGAACATCTATTGTGGCTTATGCTGCACTTATAACCGAGAAGCACAAGCTGCTTACCGTATCGCAGACCCCCTCGGGACTAAGAATGGTGAAGAAGGCACAGCTGCTTATAAGCTCTACAAGTGTGGCTCTGTGGGTGACGGTTTCGGTTATAACATCGTTTATAGTAATGAGGCTTCTGAAATGAGGGACGAGGCATATATGAAAAAGGCTCTGCAGCTGGCAGAGCTTGCGGCTGATATCGGAGAGGTGCCTGTAGGGGCTATA
Organism: uncultured Eubacteriales bacterium; assembly: GCA_900318545.1. Lineage (GTDB taxonomy): Bacteria > Bacillota > Clostridia > Oscillospirales > Ruminococcaceae > Hominimerdicola. The sequence goes on along the minus strand of ONLC01000062.1, from coordinate 7,533 downwards.
GTTGTGAAGAAAAGCACAGGAGAGATAGTCGGGCGGGGATACAACAGGCGTGAGTGCGACAGAAACCCTCTGGTACACGCTGAGCTTATCGCAATAAACGAGGCGAGCAGGCGTCTTGGCGGCTGGCGGCTTATCGACTGTGAGCTTTTTGTGACCTTAGAGCCCTGTCCTATGTGTGCAGGTGCGGTGATAAACTCACGGATAGAGAGGGTAGTGTTCGGGGCTTATGACAAGAAGGCAGGCTCCTGCGGCTCGCTGACCGATCTGTTCGCACTGCCGTACAATCACAGACCCGAGCTCCTCGGCGGCGTTATGGAGGAGGAATGCTCGGCGGTGCTGAGCGAGTTTTTCAAGAGACTCAGAGCTGAAAAGGGATAACAAAAGCCCATTCCTATAAGGAATGGGCTTTTATTTTGCCTATATCTCGTTCCTGTTTTCGAGTGCCTTGTAGAGCGTTACCTCATCGGCAAACTCGAGTATTCCGCCTATCGGCAGTCCGAATGCGAGCCTTGTTACCTTTACTCCCAAAGGCTTCAGGAGCTTTGATACATACATAGCTGTTGCCTCGCCCTCAACGGTCGGGTTGGTGGCCATGATGACCTCCTTGATGCCCTCGGGCTCAACACGGGCTAAAAGCTCCTTGATCTTTAAGTCATCAGGGGACTTGCCCTCCATTGGTGAAATAAGCCCGTGGAGCACATGGTATACCCCTTTATACTCCTTGGTTCTCTCAAAGGCACTTATGTCCTTCGGATCCTCAACAACGCAGACTGTGCTTTTATCTCTTCTCACATCAGAGCAGATAGGACAGGTATCCTTATCCGTGAAATTCTGACAGACTGAGCACAGGTGCACGGTCTTTTTTGCGTTGAGTATAGCATCGGCAAAGGCCTTTGCTTCACCGTCAGACATTGACATTACATGATAGGCAAGCTTTTGTGCCGACTTCATTCCTATCCCCGGAAGCTTTGCAAACTGCTCCGAGAGTATAACAAGCGGCAGAGCTTTGGATTCAGCCATATCAGAAGAGACCGGGGAAGGAAACTCCGCCTGTGAGCTTCTGCATCTCGGCATCGCTTACCTCGTCAAGGTTAGCTACAGCCTGATTGAATGCGCTCATGATAAGGTCCTGGAGCATCTCTACATCGTTAGGGTCTACTACCTCGGGCTTGATCTCAAGGCTGAGAACGTTTCTCTTGCCGTTGATAACTACCTTAACTACCTCACCGCCTGCTGTACCGGTGAACTCTCTCTGCTCGAGGTCAGCCTGCAGAGCTGTGATCTCGTCCTGCATCTTCTGTGCCTGCTTGAGCATCTGATTCATATTGTTTGAGGGGCCCTTGCCCATTCCCTGCGGAAGTCTTGCTTTCATTTTAATTAACTCCTTATTTTTTATTGTTTTTTATCTCAACCTCAATATTCATAGACTTGGCCTTGTCAACAATAGCTCCCAGGGGACTGTCAGCAGTCTGACCCTCTGAGTTTGCCGAGGCTCTTACCTTGATATTGAAGGTCTGTCCAAAGTTTTGTTTAAGTATCTCGTTGAGAAGTGATGCATCTCTGCCTGTTTTGAACTTCTCCTTAAAGAAGGCATTGTTCACGGTCAGAAGCAGAATATTCTGATAGTAAAGTGCCTGAGAGCCTTTAAGAAAGCAGCCTGTAGCAGGGTACTTCTCGTTGACCTGAGCTACTATATTATCCCAGCTTTCAAGCGGCTTGAAGTCCTCCATTGAGAGCTGTTTGCCTGTCTGCTGCTTCGGGGGCGGAGCAGGCTTTGGCTCGCCTGAGGGCTTCGGGGCTGTCTGCTGTGCCTGTTTTGGTGCAGGCGGTGCGGTCTGAGCTGCTGCAAGCCTTGACTCGAGCTGAGCTATCCTGTCAAACAGCATTGAAGCATCGGGAAGTGCTCCTCCTGTCTGAACAGCCTCTGCCCTTGGTGAGCAGAGCTTCACAAGCGTCATTTCAAGCTCTATCCTCTTAGATGCCGCCCTTGCAAAGCGTTCGCTGCACTGCTGCAAAACCGAGATGTTTTCAAGTATATCGTCAAGCTTCATGCCATCAGCTATGGCCTTTAGCCTGTCATACTCCTCGGGCAGGCAGGTGATGAGCTCACGGCTGTTGTCAATAGTCTTGACTATCATAACGTTTCTCATCTGAGTGAGAAGCTCATTTGCAAGCACCTTCAGGTCCTTTGACATTGAATACAGTCTGTCAACCGTTCTGAGAGCGTCGGCAGTGTTTCTGTCCTTAATGCTCTCGAGAATATCGAAGAGGTAATCTCTTCCTGCAATACCTGCGGCAGAGGACACAACATCGAGCGTAATATCCTCACCGAAGGCTACGCACTGATCGAGCAGAGAGAGAGCATCTCTCATTCCGCCGTCAGAGAGCCTTGCTATCATACCTGCGGCGTCCTCGTGGAGGGTGAAGTCCTCCTGCGAGGCTATATACATAAGGCGTGAAACTATGTCTTCATTTCTTATCCTGTGGAAGTCAAAGTGCTGACACCTTGAAACAATAGTGGCAGGCACCTTTTGTATCTCGGTGGTCGCAAGCACGAACTTAACGTGCGGCGGCGGCTCCTCCATAGTTTTCAGGAGAGCATTGAACGCACCTGCGGAGAGCATATGCACCTCGTCAATGATATAAACCTTATATTTGCACAGCTCGGGCGTATAAACAACGCCTTCTCTGAGCTCTCTTATATCCTCGACCTTTGAGTTTGAAGCTGCATCTATCTCGATAATATCACCGAGCATACCGCTGTCGGCATTTTTGCATATCTCACATTCAAGGCAGGGCTCGCCGTCTTTTGGATTCAGGCAGTTTATCGCCTTTGCAAATATTCTTGCACAGGTAGTTTTGCCTGTTCCTCTTGAGCCTGTAAACAGGTAGGCATGAGCTGTTTTATTAGCCTTGATCTGATTTTTGAGTGTAGTGGTGACATGAGGCTGAGAAACAACGTCATCGAAGGACATCGGACGCCATTTTCTATATAAAGCCTGATACACAATATCACCCCTTCAAAAAAATATTCGATCCGACATATGGGCGTGTGGGCGTTACTGTGACACACGAAACAGTCCGCTTAATGCTGCTCGGTTCCCCGCCTGACATGGTTCACAGCGTTTCATTGCACAGGACCCACACACCTATATCTCGGATCGATGAGGAACATCTCCGTAGTATACGATCTATGATCTGATGTATTACCTACCTATTATAACACATATCTTCACAGATTGCAAGTGTTTTTTGAAAAAAACTTAAAAACCGCACCCCCTGCGAGGTGCGGTCAATGCTCTTAGTGGTTTGCTATAATGAAATCTACCTGCCCGAACGGGAATACTACAGGAATACAGAATGCTGTATCATCAAAGAAGATCTCAGCAGACGATGAAAGCTCCTGCGGTGTGAGGGACAGCTCTACGCCTCTCTCGTTGGATTCGTTTACTATGAACAGTCCGTCATTTACGTTCAGGAACTCGCCCACGGTTGCGTGTACAAAGTCATCAACCTCGGAAAAGCTCTCCTTCGCAAATCTCTCGGCAAATCCGATGTATGCGTCTTTATAAGCTCCTATGCAGGCTGTTGCACTGTATGTACCGTTGATATGCTGGATAATAAGATTTTCAGCCTTATAGCTTTTTACTACAGATGCCTCCAGCGGAGTAAAGTCATCACCGATAAATCTGATGATGTTCTTGAACAGCAGTGTGACAAACTCAGTGTCGATCTTCGCATCTACCAGCGAATCAAAATGATAGAACTCCTTGATAAGCTTGTTAAGAGTTTCATTCTGATTCTCCGAAATATCATCATCGGAAAGCTGGTTCTCAGCCTTGTAGTCGTTGATAGCCTTTTCAAACTCGGCATTTGTAAGAGCTCCGTTATTAACAAGAGTTTGTCCGAGAAGCAGATAATCGGTAGGCTGCTGCGAGAGAAGCATCTCAACATCGTCCTCTGTTACATATCCGAGCTCAACTGCAAGGTCTCCGAACCTCTTATCAACGCTCTGCTGTGTGATATTAACGTGCTCTACCTGCTCAGCAGTCATAAGACCTGCATTGATAGCGAGCACTCCAAGTCTCATTCTTGTATACTTTTTAGCCTCAAACGCCTGAGTAAGATCCTCAGCCGAGCATAGCTTGTGGTTGAATAAATATCCTCCAAAAAACTGGGCAAACATTTACAAAACTCCTTTCGCTACGTTCTGGATCACCTTCTGAGCGTCCTCATCGGAAATAGGCTTCTGCAGAAAATCTACAGCACCTGCCTTCAGAGCCTCTTTCAGGTGGCCCTGAGTTCCTACCGACGATGCCATTATGATCTTAGCATCAGGATACTGCTCAACTATGAGCTTCAGTGCATCAATACCTGTTACCTTAGGCATAATGATATCCATAAACACTACGTCAGGCAGATTCTCCTTATATTTTGCAACAGCCTCTTCTCCGTCTGCGGCCTCGTAAACTGCCTTGACACCGAACGATGCTACAGTCATGCTCAGCTTTTTTCTGGCAAACATTGAGTCATCGCAGATGAGAACGGTCATTTCATTGATGTTCATGTTATCCCTCCAAGTGTGAATTCGTCATGAAGAAGTCCCCAAAAAACACTGCTCCATAATTGACTTATTTATAGTATATCATAATTCCATCCAAAAATCAATAGTTACAGCCCGACTTTTTGTGGTTATTGTGCACAAATTTTACAGTGCTTTTTTTTACCATCGGCAAACTTGACATTTTTACAGCATTGTGATATAATACTACAGTTAGTTGATTTACAAAACTTATCCGCCGGTGTGATGGAATTGGCAGACGTGTCGGACTCAAAATCCGATGGTAGCAATACCGTACCGGTTCGACCCCGGTCACCGGCACTCAGCCCCGTTGCAGCAGCAGCGGGGTTTTATTCTTAGGAGAAGCTTATGAGGAAATTTTTTCGGGAAGAAAAACTGATAAAGGCTTTTTTTCTGACTTTAATTGGCTGCTGTATAGCCTTTTTGCCGCTTAGTATCATAAACGGAGGATATTTTTTTTACTACGGAGATTACAACAAAGAGCAGATAATGTTCTACACTCATCTGCATGATATGGTAAAGGGCGGAGGCTTGTCTGCGTGGGACTGGGCAGCAGATCTTGGCTCGGACACAGCTGCGAGCTATTCGTTCTATCTGCTGGGAAGCCCGTTTTTCTGGTTGTCGCTTCTGTTCCCGTCATCGGTAATAATTGGTGTTATACCGTATCTTATGGCAGTAAAAAGCGGTATTGCAGCTGTAGGAGCATATCTTCTGACGAGGCGGTTCTGCACTGATAAAACTGCCTGCATGATATCGGGTGTGCTGTACGGAATGTCATCGTTTCTGGCGGTGAGCGTTATTTACAATCACTTCCACGATGCTGTGCTTATGCTGCCGTTTATGCTGTGGGCGCTTGAAAGGCTTGTAAATGAGAATAAGAGGTTTGTCTTTGCTGCTATAGTGGCGATCGCCTGTTTAACGGACTATTACTTCTTTTTCGGGCAGGCTGTGTTTACGGTGATGTATTACTTTGTCGGAGTATTCACAGGGAGATTCAAGATAACTGTAAAGAGCTTTCTGACTGTTCTGTTTGAAGCTTTGCTGGGTTTTGCACTGGCTATGTTTTTGTTTTTGCCTTCTGCCTATGCGGTATTAGGCAATCCGAGAGTGTCAAGGCACATGGAAGGTCTTGAATGGGTAGTTTATCACTGGAAACGCATATACATTTATATTATAAAGAATATGTTTATGTTCCCGAATATACCTTTGATAAAGAACTACGGTCTGCAGGTATCAAATCTGCTTGACGCAACTTCTTACACAACCTACATTCCGTTTTATTCTGCGGTAGGTATTATTGCGTATTTCAGGACTGTTAAGGGCAGAGATTTTCTTAAAACGCTTCTGGGCATCTGTGTGGTTATGATGTTTGTGCCGTTTCTCAATCAGATATTCTCGTTTTTCAATTCGATGTTCTACGGCCGCTGGTTCTATATGCCTGTGCTGATAGGAACTGTAATGACTGCAAAAATGATAGAGGAGCACTACGGTACCGAAAATAAGGTGCTCAAAAAGGGATATCTGCCGACAGCGGTGATAACGGGCATAGTGCTTGGGGCTTCGGCTGCGGTTATGTATCTTGATAAGCTCGAGGTCATAAGGGTCGGCTTTGAGGACTATACACTGCCGCTTGTGCAGATAGTTATGACGCTGGTATCTATGGGAGTGCTCTGGCTGATGATCTATCATCCCGAGACAGATGACCCTGTTAAGGCTGCAAAGATACTCTTCAACCGTACCTTTGTGATATGCACTGCGGGTATGTGTACAGTGGTGTGGTACGCCTACATGAGAAGAGGTACATCTGAGGAGTACAAAATGGTATCTTCTGTTGAGATGAGGGAGGACAGCCTGTCAGGGGAGCTGACCCGTGAGGAGGGCTTTTACCGTACAGGTACCTGTGAGAACTATATGAATATGCCTGTGCTGTGGGGAGAGAAGTCAGTGTGCTACTTTAACTCCACGGTTGAGCCATCAATAATTGAGTTCTATGCTTTGCTTGGTATCAGCAGAGAAGCTAAGAGCATGATAAACAGCTCATATTATCCGATGTACTCGCTGCTGTCTGCAAGGTACTATTATGATGAGGCTTTGTTTGATGCTGACGGAAATGCAAAGCCGATAGAGAACACTTTGCAGGGAACTCAGGGCACATTTACCTCTGTGGAGCAGAGACACGACATAAACATATATGAAAACACTGAGTTCATACCAATGGGCTTTGCAGTGCCTTATGCTGTGTCTGAGGAGAGCTTAGAGGGCTATCACGCAAGGCAGCGTCAGTATATATTGCTGGAGGCTCTTGTGCTGAGTGATGAGGACAGGGAAAGGTACTCGGACTATGTCGGGGAATACGATATGCAGGCATTAAAAACTGCACCGGGGCGTTACAGTGACATCTGCGAGGCAAGACGCTCGGAAAGCTGTTATTATTTCAAGGAAGAGGGCAGCGGCTTTGAGGGAAAAATAAAGCTTCCCGAGAAAAGGCTTGTGTTCTTCTCGGTGCCGTATTCTGAGTTCTGGTCGGCTGAGGTGAACGGTGAGAAGACCGACATTATTGTTGCTGATAACGGACTTATGGCTGTACCGTGTGAGGCAGGAGAGAGCGATATAGTATTCACCTACGAGAACAAGGCACTGAGTCTTGGTATTGTCATCTCGGCTGTATCGGGTGCGGTGTTTATAGGTTATGTGATAGTTTACACGCTTATGAAGAAGAGAAGGCGTGAAGAATAACAAAACAGTAAAAGAGGGTACCTCACTGTGAGATACCCTCTTTCTGTCGCTAAACCCTAGATAGTGCGGACTTTGCCTCGTCACGTCTGTACATTCGTACAGACAGCCTCGGCTGGATTAGGGGGGGATAGGGCTTCGCCCTATGTACCCACTGGGGCTACGCCCCAGTCCCCGATGATCTATCAGAGCTGGGTGATAATCACAGCCGTCCGCAG